>JASLES010000093.1 GCA_030151005.1 Silvimonas sp. | reverse complement strand
GGCCGTCCGATCAAACCCTACGCCGTACCGCGCGCAGACTGGCCCGCCATGCTGGCGCGGGCGGGTCACAGTGACGATTACGTGCGTTTGATGACCGATTTGTATGACACGCACAACGCAGGAGGGATTGATGTGGAAACCGGCGCGGGAGAACACTGGCATGGCCAGACCACCTTGCGCACGGTCATGGCGGCGTTGCTGGCCCACGCCACGGTGCCAGAATGAATACCGCGCAGTGTTAGATCAGTTAGCTCAGGTCGCGCGGATTGGCTGACAGCAACACCAGGCCGTGGACTTTGATAAGGTTCTGATCGACATCGCCCTCGTCTGCACTCATGGTCAGCGGGGTGTGTTGCAGCAGGCCAAGTAAATCCAGTGTACGTGCGTTGTGCAGCGGCGTGGTCTTGTCGGCCATCACCTTGTCTTTGACGACCTTGATCTCATGCAGGTTCTGATCGGCCGATTGCGCCAGTTTGGCGCTCACCATCTGGCCGTTTTGCATTGCCAGATCAGCCTGACTTTGGGCATCGTCATTGACCTGGTCAAAATAGTAATTTTGCGTCTTGGGGTCTGTGGTCAGCTTCAATTGCGTGCCGGGTACCAGCGGCCGGTGCCAGGCCGCAGTCAGATGCATTTTCTGGGTTTGCGAGAGGGTGTGATCCGCCAGGGTATTGCCCTTCAGGCTGGTACTTTGCGACGCACTCCACTCAAACTTGTCGACCTCATCCAGATGCAGCGGGTTAGGGCGCACCGGTGTGTCGGTAATAGACCCGCTAAAGTCAGACAAACCGGTCAGCATGGCGTGTTCGCGGTCATCCAGTGGCAAGTTCAGATTGGTGACCCCGGCTTTGCCGTTGAGCGTGGTGAAGGCGTCCTTGAACAGATTGACCAGGGCCGGGTCTCCGTGACCGCGGCTGGCCGCCTCATCCAGCTGCTTGAGCATATTGGCCACCGCAGCAGCGCGCTGCCCGGCAGAGCCCTGAATCCCGGTGATATTGCTGTTGTTCACGCTCAGCGCCATCTTGCCCTGCGGCATGCTGACGTTAACCGCACTGGTCTGACGATCCAGATGCACTTTGGCCGAGGTCGGTATGGCCGTGCCCATATGGCTGTCCAGTTGCAGGTCAACCGACTTGAGCTGATGGGTGTCGTACCCGGCCAGCCCGGCCAGATTCAGCCGTGGCGGCACCTGGCTCAAGCCATCGAGCGCGCTCTGGAAACCATCGGCCAGCCCGGCAATGGCGGCGCGTTCTTCATCACTGAGTTTGCTGTCGCTGCTGACATTGATATTCATGCCGTCCGCCTGGCTATCAATATCCAGCGTGACCAGCGTGCCACTGTTGGTCTTGATCTGCAGCGTGACCTCTGCGCGTAGCCCGCTACTGCTGTTAGTGCTATGGCCGGCCTGCACCTTCACGCTCTGGCTGTAGTTACCGCTGCCCTTGTTGAACCCGTCCAGCAAGGCCGCCCCCAGACCGCTGAAGCGATCACTCAGCGTATTGGCCATGAAATGCTTGCCCATCAGCACGGACACCGGGTCTTGCACGGCGTTTTTCCAGACCAGTTGTGAACTCAAACCGGGGTACAAGGTGCCCTGGGCCGAATAGGTCTGGCTATCCACGCCCACCTGGGCTGTACCCAGATTGACCATCACAGACGGCTGTACGGTGGTGGTCAACGTCGCGTCCTGAGTATTGCGCGCTGTATTTGCAAGTGCGGTCGGCAACAGGCTGGTTGAAACAGGGGCAATCACCGTCATGAGCAGCGTCCGGGGGGCAAAAGGTGTTGATACATGAAGATACAACCGTTTAACTGGCTATCGGCTGCACGCGGCATTTCTTGAAGCCAGGCGCACCCCCGGCAGCCTGTCACAGTTGACGATGGCGCCGACCCAAACGGCAAAAGCGGCACGTGTGCACTAAGCTCAAAACCGCGCCGCCTGGCATCTGTTGTGATTCTGGAGACCCCATGTCCGCCCGTGTTCCCTTGTTACGCCGCTGTTTTTCTGCACTTTGCGCCGCTGCCCTGATTGCCCCTGCCGGCATGGTGGATGCCTGCACCCGCGTGCTCTATAGCGGCGCAGACAACCAGGTGATTACCGGGCGCAATATGGATTGGTCCGAAGATATGCGTTCCAACCTGTGGGTGTTTCCGGCGGGCATGACCAGAGACGGCCGCGCCGGTCCGCGCTCACCACGCTGGACTTCCCGATACGGCAGCGTGATTGTGTCCGGCTATGAGATCGGCAGTGTCGATGGCATGAACGAGCGTGGTCTGGTCGCCAACGCGCTTTACCTGGCAGAAACCGACTATGGCAAACCGGACACCGCCCGCAAACCCATGTCGATCAGTCTTTGGGCGCAATACGTGCTGGATAACTTCGCCACCGTGGCTGAGGCCGTGGCGGTGCTGGAACAAGAACCCTTCCAGATCATTGCCCCGCCGCTACCCAACGGCAAACCGTTGACCATTCACCTCTCGCTGTCCGATGCCAGTGGGGACTCGGCCATTCTGGAATACCTGGACGGCAAACTGGTCATTCATCACGGCAAGCCCTACAAGATCATGACCAATTCGCCCATTTACAGCGAACAACTGGCGCTGGACACCTATTGGCGTGGCGTAGGCGGGCTGACTTTTTTGCCGGGCACCAACCGTGCCGCCGACCGCTTTGTGCGCGCGTCTTTCTTGCTGGACGCCATCCCCAAACAGATCGACCCCAACTACATCGTGGGCGTACCGCAGCAATCTTTTGCTTACCAGGCGGTTGCCAGCGTCATGAGTGTGATGCGCTCGGTGAGTGTGCCGCTGGGCATTTCCACGCCTGATCAGCCCAATCTTTCCTCCACCATCTGGCGCACCGTGGCAGACCAGAAAAACGGCGTTTATTACTTTGACTCAGCCACGCGCCCGGACACGTTCTGGGTAGATATACACAAGCTGGATCTCAAACCCGGCGCACCTGTGCGCAAGCTGACCATCGACGCCGGCCAGGTGTTTTCTGGTGAAACGTCTGCCGACTTTGTCACCGCCAAACCATTTGATTTCATGCCAGCCAAAGTGAACTGAACCCCAAACCATTTTGCTGTTGTTGCGTTCCTGCAAACGGGCGCTGCTGCAGGGGCACACAGATCGGCTAAGCTGGGCCATCCGTGAACCCGCCAGGCCCACCATGCGCCCCAGACTCAACCTTGTTTTGCTCGGCGTTGCCGACGTCGCCCGTGCCACCGCGTTTTATCAAGCGCTGGGCTGGACGCTGGCCGCCACGAGCCATGCCGGTTTTGCCAAGTTTGATCTGGGCGGTGTGGTGCTGGGTTTGTTACCGCGTGAGGCCATGGCGCAAGACTGCAACAGCACCCCACATCAAGGCCACGGCTTTGGCGGGATGGCGCTGGCATATGTGGCACGGCAACGTGAAGAAGTCGCGCAAACCCTGGCGCTGGCTGCAACAGCCGGCGGCAGCGTGGTCAAACCGGCCACAGAAAACGCATGGGGTATTGCAGGTTATTTCAAAGACCCGGACGGGCATCTGTTTGAAGTGGTGTATGAAGACGGCTGGATATTTGATACGGCAGACAACCTGGTAGTCTGAGTCGCAGTAACGCCGGGGCCCCGCCACGCCACTTGCGCAAGCCACGGCAACATGGTCTAACCTGCCCGTTCTGAGGGTTTTTTTTGTGACATGCCCCACGCCGGTAAAAAAATGTGGGTTGAATGTGTCGATTCTGTCGTGACTGCTTCGTCGTACAGACAGATGCCGGAACAACTGCGGGCGTCCCCACCTCACACTCAAGGAGCTTCATCATGCGTTTTATGGTTATGGTCAAAGCCACTCAGGACTCCGAAGCCGGCACGATGCCGGAAGAAGAATTGCTCACCGCCATGGGCAAATACAACGAAGAACTGGTCAAAGCAGGCGTGATGCTGGCCGGCGAAGGTCTGCAACCCAGCGCCAAGGGTGCACGCGTGCGTTTTTCCGGCAAAGATCGCACCGTCATTGATGGCCCGTTTGCCGAGACCAAAGAATTGATCGCCGGCTTCTGGATCATGCAGACCAAATCGCTGGAAGAATGTATTGAGTGGGTCAAGCGCTCGCCCAATCCGTTCCGCACCGATAGCGATATTGAAATCCGCCAGATCTTTGAAGCCGAAGATTTCGGTGAGGAATTCACGCCGGAAGCACGCGCAGCGGAAGAGCGCATGCGTGAACAAATGGCCAAACAGGGTCATTGAGTTGCTGACTGCCGGGCGGCCCTATCTGGCCGCCCTTTTTGATAATGGAACCGTGCTGTGACCCAGCTTGCCACTCACCGGGCCATTGAAGCGGTCTGGCGTATTGAATCTGCCCGCATCATTGGTGCACTGGCCCGCATGCTAAGAGATGTGGGGCTGGCGGAAGAACTGGCGCAAGACGCGCTGGTCATTGCACTGGAAACCTGGCCGGATACCGGTGTGCCGGACAACCCGGCTGCGTGGCTGATGACCGCCGCCAAACACCGCGCGCTAGACCGTCTGCGTCACCACAAGCTGCAACAACTCAAACACGAAGAACTGGGCCGGGCCCTGGCCATTGAACAGGAACTGGCCGCCGTCGACCCGATCGCGGCGCTGGATAACCCGGTCGATGACGACGTATTGCGTCTGCTCTTCATTGCCTGCCACCCGGTGCTGCCGCCGGAAGGCCGCGTGGCGCTCACCCTGCGGCTTTTGGGCGGGCTTTCCACCGACGAAATCGCCCGCGCCTTCCTGGTGCCAGAACCCACCATTGCCCAGCGCATTGTGCGGGCCAAACGCACCCTCTCTGCCGCACAAGTGCCGTTTGAAATGCCACAAAAAGAGGCCCTGCCCGAACGGCTGGGTTCCGTGCTAGCGGTGATTTATCTGATTTTCAACGAAGGCTACGCGGCCACGGCCGGTGACAACTGGATGCGCCCGGCGCTGTGTGACGAAGCACTACGGCTGGGGCGGATTCTGGCCGGTCTTGCCACCGGTGAATCTGAAGTACACGGGCTGGTGGCGTTGATGGAAATCCAGGCCTCCCGTGCCCGTGCCCGCACGGATGCCCACGGCCAGCCCATCTTGTTACTGGAACAAAACCGGGCGCGTTGGGATCACCTGTTGATCCAGCGTGGCCTTGCAGCCCTGAACCGGGCGCGGGCGCTGGGCGGCCTGCTGGGCCCCTATGCATTGCAAGCCGGCATTGCCGCTTGCCATGCCCGCGCCCGCACGGCACAAGCCACAGACTGGCAAGAAATCTGCGCCCTCTACGACGCCCTGGCGCAGGTGTCTCCATCCCCGGTGGTGGAACTGAACCGGGCCGTGGCGGTATGCATGGCCTTTGGTCCAGAGGCAGGCCTTGCCGCTGTCGATGCACTGCAAAACGAACCGGCCTTGCAGCGCTATCACCTGTTGCCGGCAGTCAGAGCAGATTTTCTGTTCCGCCTGGGCCGCTTTGCCGAGGCCGCCGTGGCGTTCGAGCGGGCCGCATCCCTCACCCGCAATATTCCGGAGCAAACCCTGCTGCTGGCGCGTGCGCACACCTGCCAGCACAAGTTGTTGCCGAAACCTGACACCATTGGCTAAACAAGACCACCTGTTAAAACGGCCTACATGCCTTTTCCTGCAAAGGTTTCACCTGTTTTCAACGCGAATTTGTTACAGTCGCATTTCAAATGTTTTGCTTAAATGCGAAGCAAGCCGCAATAGCGGATTATGCTAAAAACGCCAAAAAGCAAAGGCCGGCATCGCGTCATCAGAACAGCGGGCCGACCGGACATGCCAAACAGGGGATTTTGAAATGACTTTGAAGAAGAAGGCCTGGGGCCTGACCATCGTAGTACTGGTGTTTTTGCTGGGCATGATGGTGGTGGGGCTGTACGTGCTGCGTAATGCCAGCGACCAGGATAACCGCGCGCGGATCAAACAGTTGGTGAAAACCACCTACAACACCATCGTGCAGATGGAAAACGCCAGCGCCACCGGCAAGATGAGTGAAGCCGATGCCAAAGCCCTGGCGGCGCAAATTCTGCGTGAAAACAAATATCACGAATCCGAATACGTCTACGTCACCGACGACAAACTGATGTTTGTCGCCACCCCGCTGGACCCGCAACTGGTGGGCACCAGCTTTAATGATTTCAAAGACGCCAAAGGCAATAGCGTTGGGGCGATTGCTGCGTCTGCGCTGGATAAATCCGGCGGCGCCATGACCGACTACTGGTGGGACAGCAAGCGTGACGGCAAGGTAGTCGATCTTTTGTCGGTCGCCGTCCGCACCCCCAAATGGGGTTGGGTAGTGGGCAGCGGGATCAGTTTTGCTGAGGCCGACGCGCGCTTTTGGGGTAACGCCCGCTGGCAGGTGATCATTTGTCTGGTCATGGCAGCCATCATCGGCGCCATCCTGATCATCGCCGTGCGTGGCCTGACCAGCGCCCTGGGTGGTGAGCCCGACCAGGTCGTGAAACTGGTATCCCGCGTGGCCGCAGGCGATCTGACCAGCAACCAGCGCATCAATGCACCGTCACGCAGCATTCTGGGCGAAGTGGAGCGCATGCGACTCTCCCTCTCTACCGTCATGTCAGACATCCAGACCGATGCGCGCCAGCTGGAGCATCACGCGTCATCCATTGCCAGCGCCAGCCGCGAGATTTCCAACGCTGCGGGCCGTCAGACCGATTCCACATCGTCCATGGCCGCTGCCATGGAAGAACTGACGGTCAGCATCAACCATATTTCGGACAACACCGGCGACGCGGAACAGACCTCGCGCATGGCAACGGAACTGGCAGCCGAAGGCGTCAGCCAGGTGAATGAGGCCTCCACCGCCATGGGCAATATCGCCGGCAGCGTATCTCGCGCTTCTGGCCAGATCCGCAATCTGGACGCCAAATCCCGCGAGATTTCCAGCATTGCCGCCGTGATCAAGGAAATTGCCGGTCAGACCAACTTGCTGGCCCTGAACGCCGCCATTGAAGCTGCCCGCGCGGGCGAACAAGGCCGCGGTTTTGCGGTGGTGGCCGATGAAGTGCGCAAACTGGCCGAGCGCACCAGCAGCGCCACCGTGGATATCGAAAAAATGCTGGCCGACGTGCAGACAGAGACAGACTCGGTCGTCGCGGTCATGGATGAAGCGCTGCCACAGGTGGAGCATGGCGTTGACGTCGCACGCCATGTGGCAGAATCGCTTAGCCGCATTCATGGCGGCGCCGAAGCCACGCTGGGCCGCCTGAACGAAATGGCCAGCGCCACGCGAGAGCAAAGCGAGGCCAGCAACAGCATTGCCGGCCGCGTGGAAGATATCTCCCGCATGGTAGAAGAAACCACAGCGTCGATTCACCGCGCGACCGATACGGCAGGTGAGATCGAAAACGTGGCCGCCCGGCTGAACCAGATGGTGGGCAAGTTCCGGCTGTAACGCGCCCTCTTCCCATCATTACCAGGGCATGTCACGTGGTGGCATGCCCTTTGTTTTGCAGCCGCGGCCATTTAATCAAACCCAGCCCCAGCACCACGCCGGCAAATGCAATCAAACCGCCCACGGCGTGCCAGGCATACAGGTGTTCGCCCAGCAACAAATACGCCAGCAACGCCACCAGCATGGGCAACAGGTTCAGAAACAGCGACGTCCGCGCCACGCCCAGCGCACGGATGCCCTGCATCCAGCAAAATGGCGCCCCCAGTGATGCCGCCGTGCCCGCATACAAAACCAGCGGCGCGTTACCGGCAGACAACGGCGTCATCGGCCCGGCCAGCCAGAACGGCAACACCAGCAATGCGCCAATCGCGGCCTGCACATACAGTTGCGTCCAGGTGGGCAGCGCAATGGCCCAGCGCTTGTAAAGGATGCCGTAAATCACGTTGGACGTGACCGCAACCAGCATCCAGACATCCCCCACACCAAACTGGCCGTGCAGCAACTGTGCCGGTTGCCCGTGTGTGACCAGCACAATCACCCCACAAAATGACACCAGCGCGCCAGCAAGGCGATACACCGGCAAACCTTCATGCGCCAGCAAACCCGCCAGCACGGCGGACAACAGCGGTGCCAGCATCAGCATGACGCTCATGTTGACCGCAGAGGTGTGATGCGCGGCCACATAAGCCAGCCCTTGATACAGCGCCATGCCCAAGCCACCCAGCACCGCCAGCTTTGGCAGGTATCTGGCAATGTACGCGCGCCGGGCCAGCACGCCCGGCAACACAAACGGCGTCATGACCAACACGGCGAGAAGCCAGCGATAAAAGGTGATAGAGGCCGGATCAATCTGTGTCGCCGCCGCCTTGCTGACGATGGTGTTCCCGGACCAGATCAACACCGCACCCAACGGTGCAAACCGCGCTAGCGGATGAATAGTTGTCGCAGAAGTTGTCATGACGCATCTCTGTGAGAATTTTGTAGATGCGTTGATTGTGGACGGCATGCATAGATGCAAAAACTGCAATATGATTAATTGATGCATGCACCGTTTGCACTGGTTGGGGTGGCTTGTGCGCCTTAAGGTGGATTGGCGTAGCGGTCTACTGCGGCGATGGTGGATTGTCGCTGCTGCTTCGAATCTACCTTGCGCAACTTGAGTTATTGCTGCCGCGCCTGGATGGAAAACCGTTTTTCAGCGCCTGCGG
>JASLES010000077.1 GCA_030151005.1 Silvimonas sp. | reverse complement strand
ACGCATGATGACTTCGTACGCAAAACCCCGTAATGCCGCAGACGATCACCTGATCACACCGCAAAACGCGGCCATCCTGATCATTGATTTTCAGCCCGTCCAGGTGTCGTCCATTGCGTCGCGCTCCAAGCGCGAACTGGTTGCCAACATTAGCGCGTTGGCGCGGATTGCCAAGCTGTATGACATGCCGGTCGTGCTGACGTCAGTCAATGTCAAAACCGGCCGCAACCAGCCTACCATCCACCAGATCACGGACATTCTCTCTGGTGTGGAGGTGATTGACCGCACGTCTATCAACGCGTGGGAAGACGAGGATTTCAACCGGGCCGTCAAGGCAACCGGGCGCAAGAAACTGGTCATGGCAGCACTGTGGACAGAAGTCTGCCTGGTCCACCCGGCCCTGGACGCGCTGCATGAGGGTTTTGAGGTTTACCCGGTGGTCGATTGCGTCGGCGGTACCTCGCTGGAAGCGCACGAGGCCGGGCTGCAACGGCTGATTCAGGCCGGCGGTCAACCGACCTCCTGGGTGCAATTGATTTGTGAATTGCAACGGGACTGGAACCGCGAACACACCGTACCGGGCTTTGCCGACATTCTCTTTGCCGTTGAAGGCCACTAAACGTGGTGGGCATGCGGGAAGAAACCATCCGCGGGGAAGCCGGCGCATTGTATGTCCGCGCCTGGCTGCCCGACCACCCGCCGCGCGCGCTGGTCGCCATTTGCCACGGGTTCAACGCGCACAGCGGCTATTACCAGTGGGTGGGCGAACAGTGCGCCGCTGCGGGTTATGCCACCTGCGCGGTTGATCTGCGCGGGCGCGGGAAATCCGGCGGGGTGCGTTATTACGTCGAAAGCTTTGGCGAATACGTGGCCGACCTGGCCGCGCTGGTAACCCATGCCAGGCAACTGGTGCCCGCCGTACCGCTGTTTGTGTTGGGCCACAGTGCCGGCGGCGTTATCGCCTGCCTTTATGCACTGGAGCACGGAGCGTCCGGGCTGATTTGTGAGGACTTTGCCTTTGAAGTACCAGCGCCAGACTTTGCCTTGCAGGTACTTAAGGGCATCAGTCATATCGCTCCCCGCGCGCGGGCGCTGACCCTGAAGAATGCCGACTTTTCCCGAGATCCCAACGCTGTACAAGCCATGAACGACGACCCGCTGATTGAGGGTGAAGCCCAGCCTTTTGCAACTGTGGCAGCGTTGGTGCGGGCCAATGAGCGCTTGCGGCAGTCGTTTTCCGCGCTGACCGTGCCAGTACTGATTATCCATGGCACGGCGGACAATGCCGCCCGGCCCAGCGGCAGCGAATACCTGTTTGAACACGCTGGCGCGCAAGACAAAACACTCAAACTCTATGAGGGGCGACTGCACGACCCGCTTAACGATCTGGGCAAAGCGGATGTCATGGCAGACGTACTGCACTGGATTGCGGCCCGAACGCCACCGGGATAACGAGTGCTCAGTCTGACGGTGCCCGGCGTCGGGACCACCGGAACAGCATACGCCACGAGCGCAGCAGCCAGCCCGGAGCCAGATACACCTTGCCGGCGGGGATCGCCACGGTCACCAGGGTGCCCTCCCCTGGCCGGGTTTCAATAAACAACACGCCGCCGAGTTTTTGGGCGCGCTCACGCATGCCGGGAATACCCCAGTGCCCTTCGCGCTGGTTGTGCAACAACTCAAGCTCTGAGATACCGCGCCCGCCGTCGCGTACCTCGCAAATCAGAAAACGCCGGCTGTAGTTGACCTGGACCTCGATAAATTGCGCGCCGGCATGGCGGGCGGCGTTGATGAGGGCCTCACGCACAATGGCGAAAATTTCGGCGGCAGCCCCTTCGCGCAAGGGCTGGCTTTGCGTGCTGCTGGTAACAAAGATATCAATCCCGTACTGGCGGGTCAGATGCGTTGCCAGTTCGGTCAGCGCGTGCGGCAAGGCGTGTTTGAGTTCGCTGCCGCTGCGCAGGTCGCGCACCTGATCACGGCCCTGGCTAAGCAATAGTTCGGCATGATTGAGCGAGTCTTCAATCATGGCCTCGCCGCGTTCAAAGTCGGTGCGCATGTAACGCGTGGCCGTGTTGACGCTCAGAATCAGCCCCTGCACGCCTTGCAATAGCGTGTCATGCAGGGCCCGGGCGATCCGTTCACGTTCTTGTACCCGTTCATGAATGCGCTCCCGCATGCGCGTGGTAAGCGAACGCACCCGCCACAGATACAGCAAGCCGGCCAGTGCCAGAAAAGCAATCGCCATGAGCGCGATAAACCAGCGGCTCTGGATAAACGTGGGCGGAATATAAAAATCGATGCTGGCGCCCTGCGCATTCCATACATCATCTTCATTGGCAGCCATCACGCTGAAGCGGTAATTGCCTGGGGCCAGATTGGTATAAAACGCTTCACGGCGATTGCCTGCGTCTTGCCAGGTACCATCCACCCCGGTGAGCTGGTATTTGAAATGCATGCGCTGCGGCAGTGTCAGGCCCAGGGCGGTGAAACTGATTTGCAGATTGCGGGTGTTCTTGGGCAGCGACACGCTCTCGTCGGCGGAGTAAGTCAGATCATCCGCCTTAAGCCGCGTGATATACACCGGGGGAACGGCATTATTGCGGCGGATATGTGCCGGGTCCAGCCAGCCCACGCTGTCATCCGTGGCGTACCAGATCCGGCCATCGGTCGCTTCAATCAATGAGGACACCGGTCGCAATTGCGCCGGTACGCCCACCAAACCGTTGCGGTAATCAAAGCGCTCCGCTGGTACTTCGGTCAGACCGGCATGCAACACTTTATCGATGACACTGGCGTCAATGCGGTTCAGGCCATCCACGCCATACAGCCAGAGTTCACCGTTGGCCCGCTGCACAATGCCCGATACCCCGGCAAAATTGTGGCCCTCCGCATCGCGCAGCGGCACAAAGCTGTGCCCCACAAGGCGTGCGACGCCGGTCTCGCCGCCGACCCACAGTACGCCGTTGCGCTCGTACAGACTAAGCACATTACCCAGGCTCAGCCCGTCGCGCGATTCGTAATGTCGCACCTGATCACCATCAACCATGGTGACGCGGCTTTCGCTAAACCCCAGCCACAGGCGCTTTTTTGAATCCAGAAGCATGGATGACGGGGAAACGTCCGGGATATCCAGCCGGCCGGCGCGTCGGCGCCATTCGCCATCCTGCAACAAAAACAGCCCCAGCCGGGTAATCGACACCCAGACACCATTGCCATTGGCGGTGGGCGCCATGGCCATGATGGGTTTGCCGGTCAGATCTTTGGGCAACGCCCAGAACTGCATTTCATCACCACGTTTACGCCAGACCCCGGTCTCTGAGCCAAACCAGACCACGCCATCCGCCGCGCGTACGCTGGCAGTAATACTGGACAATCCGGAGTAACTGAAGTGGCCTTGCGGGTCGAGTTCCATGAGCGAGACATCATGATCGCTGGTCACCCAGACCTTGCCATCCACCCCTGCGGTCAGGCCGGTTTGCGTCGTGCCGGGCGGCAACACCACCTGCGTCAGGGTGCTCAGGTACAGCCGGTCCAAACCACCGGTTGTGCCCACCCAGATATTGCCTTCCCGGTCTTCCAGCAGATTGCTCAGCACATGCTCACCACTGAGGCCGTTTTGCACGGTGATGCGGGCCAGCGAGCGCATGGACTGCGGGTTCTCCACGAGTTCCATGGCGCCAATCCGGCTGAGCAGCATTTGACCGTTATGCTGAAAATCGACCGAGAGCGGGCCGCTGTTGCTGCCCGCAGGCAGAACGGGGTCAAACGTCTTGCGCGTCCGGTTGTAATGCAGCAGCCCCAGCGATTTACCGGCAATCCAGATCTGGCCGTCCGGGCTGATGGACATACTGGCATCGGGTGAGCGGTAGACAGTCTCAAACCGGGTACCGCCCGGTGTGTTCACCTGGATATCACCATACGCATTTACCCAGAGCGAGCCATGCTGGTCGAAGAACATTTTGGTCGCTTGCGAGCCACCATAGCCGCCATTGGGCCAGATATGCACCAGCCGCTGACCATCCAGCCGCCCTACGCCCGCATTGCCGCCGATATACATCTTGCCGTCCGGCCCGCGCGCAAAGCCGAAGATGGTGCCGGGCGGGAGGCCATCCATCTCCGAAAAATGCCGCACGCTCTTGCCGTCAAACACGCTGGCCTGGCCGTACTGATAGCCGATCCACAGCGTGTTGCCCTCGGCATACAAACTGGAAATCACATTGGATTTGAGCGGATTGCCCCCCAGCGCGGTGACTTGTTCAAACTTGACGCCATCAAACCGGAACAAGCCGTTGGCCGAGCCCAGCCACAACCAGCCGTCTGAGGTCTGCGCAATGGCGTTGATAAAACCCGGTGCGCCGTCGGCGTGTTTCCAGCCGGTGTGCTGGTACACGGTGGTCGTCAGATAGTTGTTTTCTTGCTGCGGCAAGAGGATTGCCGCACCAGCCTGGGCAGCCAGTACACAGGCACAGCACAGCGCCAGGCAGTAACGCCACAGCATCAACAAAACAGGTTCTGTCACGGTGTCGCGCGGTATGTATTTTTGTAATGTGAATCGGCCATTCATGGTCAGCAAGAATCCTGATGAGCGCGCCCTTGACTCGTTAGCGCACACCAGTGTGCTGGTTTGGCGGCCGGCAGAATATAGCGAAAAAGAGGGAATCTGGTTACCAACGCAACAGCATCCTGCCCTAACGAGGGCTGGCGCAAAAAACCGGCCGCGCGGGCCGTTGGCAGAAAACAACAACGCCAGCCGGTGTCCCGGTCTGGCATTGTTTTATTTCCTGGCGGCCCAGCCAGTCAGATGGTACTGGCCAGCCCGGCGTGGTGGGTCTGCCGTGCCAGGCTGATCGGCGCACTGATTCCGGCACTGAGCACTGGTACGGCGTGGCGCAACCCAGGCACCCCAATCAGGCCACGGGCGCGGGCAATGGCGACGGCTTCGGTCCGGGTTGCGGCGCGCAGCTTGGACAAAATGGCACTGACGTGGGTTTTGATGGTGCCGGCGGAAATCCCCAGCGCTTCGGCAATGGCCTGGTTACCCATGCCCAGCGCCACATTTTGCAGAACATCCATTTCGCGCTGGGTCAGTGACTCATGACCCAGGCTGTTCACCAGTTTCTGGGCGATGGATTTGCAGACATACGGGCTGCCTTCCACCAGTTTTTCGACCGCGTAAACCAGTTCTTGCGCGTCGCAACTGCACGTCATATAGCCATGCGCGCCCTGACTCATGGCCTGGTGAACATCCCACTCCAGATCCCGCGCAGTCATCACCATCACCCGTGGGGCGCGGCTGGGATAATGGGCGCTGCCTTTATGACGGCGGATGAATTCCATTGCGAAGTCATAGTCCGCAATCAGTACGTCCGCTTTCATCATGTCCAGCGACCCGCCGGCGCGTACGCGGGTCTGCATGCCGGGCGTGCCGGCCAGAATGGACATCAAGCCATAGGCGATGACCGGGTCGCAGTGCGCGACTTCTACTTCAATTGACATATCGGCTCTCATGACACACTCCACAGATTTGAATACATTGCAGGGGCTCCATCCAGAGGGCATGCCATCGCGGGATTCTATTGATCCTGTCACTGCCGAGCAGCTTGCTTGCCACGAGCAGAAAGATACAGACTTGTATCAGCCAGCAAATCCCCGAAGCGAAGGCACTTGAAACCCCACGATCGTGCTAGTGGCGGCTGCCCGGAACAGGCGAACTGTCAGCGGACATGTATCGACCATGTATCAAGCAGTAGAGATTCCCCTGAAAGAGGCATGCCAATGTAATAAGCGGTATGCAACACTGTCTGCCGGATGCGCAGACCAGTGCATCAGAACCCGTTATCCGTGGCCCGGCCACGTTCAGGACAAGCAATGAACGCCATTACCATCATGACGGTCGACGACCACCCGCTCTTGCGCGCGGGCATTACCGGCGTACTGGAATTTGAAGCGGACATGAAAGTGGTGGCTGAAGCTGGCAACGGCCTGCAAGCGGTAGAGATGTTCCGGCAGCATCGCCCGGACGTCACGTTGATGGATGTGCGCATGCCGGAAATGAACGGGATCAGCGCCATGACGCAAATCCGCAAGGAATACCCCGACGCCCGTATCGTGGTGCTCACCACCTATGAAGGGGACGTACAGGCGCTGCGGGCAATCAAGGCGGGCGCAGCGGGTTATCTGTTAAAGAGCATGCTGCGCAAAGAACTGATCGACACCATTCGCATGGTGCATGCGGGTCAGAAACGCATTCCGCCGGAAGTTGCCAATGATCTGGCGCACCACATGGCTGATGAAGCCTTGAGTAGCCGTGAAGTGGAAGTGCTGCGGCTGGCCGCACTGGGTAAATCCAACAAGCGGATTGGTTCAGACCTGTTTATCTCGGAAGAAACGGTCAAATCCCACATGACCAATATCCTCTCCAAACTCTCTGCCACCGACCGCACCCACGCCGTGACCATCGCGCTCAAGCGCGGGATTCTGGATCTGCACTGACGTAGAAACAACGACTCTCTCTGACAGAATCCGCAAATGGCTTGCTGAAGCATTACGACATCTGCATGATTTGCCACTCAAGATTCCGGTCTGCTCTGAGCAATACCCTCCCGCTGTCACCTGCCAGAACCGGCCGCCGCTCCCTCAAAAAATACGGTGAATGGTCATGCGCTGTGCCAGGTCTTTGCTTTGTCTTGTCGTGTTAGCCAGCCTTGCCATCGGGCTTGCGGGTTGCGTGCTGGATTCACATTCAGACGGCCCGGCGGCAGATGCCAACACCTCCGCCCCGGCGCCAACACCCACGCTGCCCCCCACTGCCAGTGCGCAAAGTGTGGGCGGCAGTATCAGCGGCCTTGTCGGCAGTGTCGTGCTGCAAAACAATGGCGGCGATACCCTGGCGCTGAGCACCGACGGTAACTTTAATTTCACCACGCCGCTCGCCACCGGCAGCACCTACGCCGTCAGCGTGCTGACGCAGCCGGCCACCCAGACGTGTACCGTGGCCAATGCCAACGGCACCATTGGCGCTAGCGCGGTGACCAATATCGGCGTGGTGTGCTCAACTCACACCGCATCCGTCGGGGGCACCGTCTCTGGTCTCTCCGGGCAACTCACGGTCTTGAACAACGGTGGCGACCCGGTGACCCTTACCGGCAATGGCAACTTCCTGTTCCCCGCCGCCATCGCCCAAGGCAGCCCCTACGCGGTGACCCTTCAGACCCAGCCGGCCAACCAGACCTGCACGGTAGGTAATGGCAGCGGCACCATGGGCAGCAATAACATCCAGAATGTGGCCATCACCTGCTCTACCCTCACCCGCACCATCGGCGGGACGATCAGCGGGCTTTCTGGCCAGGTCAGGCTGCAGAACAACGGCGCGGATACGCTAACCCTGACCAGTAACGGCAGCTTTACCTTTGCCACGCCGATCGCCCAGGGCGGCAACTACGCCGTAACAGTGCTGACGCAACCGGCCATCCAGACTTGCACAGTAAACAACGGCAGCGGCACCACTGGTAGCAGCAACATCACCAATGTGGGGCTGAGCTGCATCACCAACACCACCACGCTCACCGTAACCAGCAACGGCACTATCCCGGTGGGCAGCGGCAGCGGCAGCCTGCTGGTCAGCAATCTTGGCGCCAATCCGGCGCTGAACGTACACGCCACCCTGCCAGCGGGCTGGGCCGGGGTAACCCAAAACGCCAGCCAGTGTGTGTCTGTGCCTGCGGGCGGCAACTGCACACTCACCTTCACTTCTACGCTCCCGTACGTAGCACAAGGCAACATTGCCATCACGGCGGATAACGTCCCCAGCCCGCCGAGCACTGCGCTCGCCTTCACGGTGGGTGGTTACCTGGTGTTTGCGGTGCCAACGGCCTCAACGGCCACGGTGATTGATGCGGCAGACCTGAACAGCCCCCAGTCGTGGGCTCCGGCAGGCCAGAGTCTCAGCCCCGGCGCACAGAGCCTGACCAATGGCGCGGCCAACAGTACCGATATTGTGACCGCAGTGACCAGCAATACCGTTTACGCGGCAACCATGTGCTACCGGAACACCGCCTCCGGCAATGTCAGCGTGGGAACCTGGTACCTGCCCGCACTGTGTCAAAGCGAGGCTGGTGCCGGCGTCTGCCCCGCCGGTACGCCCAATATCGAGACCAACCTGGTACAGCTGGGTTTTGGCAGCCTGAGCACACAAACGTCTTACTGGACCTCCACCGAACCCAACAGCCAGGACTTTGCGTGGGCGGTCAATTATCAAACCAGCCCAGCCATCGCCACACCCTTGTACAAAATGGCGCTCATCAATGTGCGCTGTGTCCGGGAGATCAATTACTAAGCCCATAAGCACCACGTCTGGACCAGCATACGGGCCACCTTGCGCCCGTGCTGGTCCCCGGGCATAACCAAATCAGCCAGCCTGGCGCTCTCCCATTAGTTTGATCAAACCGCCCGGAAAACCTCATAGCATGGGGCTATGATGGATGATGGTATTTTTCATTTCCCATGCAACTTCTGCGTGCCAATAATGGACACATAGACCTCACCGTTTTCAAGCCACCTCTAAGGAAATCATCATGGAACTTCATCTGGGTATCCCTGAAAAAGACCGCAAGGAAATTGCCGACGGTTTGTCCCGCCTGCTGGCCGACACCTACACGCTGTATCTGCAGACGCACAACTTTCACTGGAACGTCACCGGCCCCATGTTCAACACGCTGCACCTGATGTTTGAAGGGCAGTACACCGAACTGGCACTGGCGGTAGACCTGATTGCCGAGCGCATCCGCGCGCTGGGTTTTGTGGCACCAGGCACCTACAGCGCGTTTGCCAAACTGGCCCGCGTAGAGGTTGTGGAGAACGTGCCGGAAGCCACCGAGATGATCCGCATCTTGCTCAAGGGTCAGGAAACCGTGGTGCGTACCGCACGCGAGTTGCTCGATACCGTTGGCAACGTGAACGATCAGGCCACCGACGATTTGCTGACCCAACGTCTGCAAACGCACGAAAAAACCGCCTGGATGCTGCGCGCGTTGTTGCAGTAAGTCCAAACGGCACACACAAAAAAGCCCGCAATGCGGGGCTTTTTTTACCCTGTCGAAAATGCAGGCACCTGCCTCAATGACAAGGCGTGCGCAGCGCGGACAGTACACTTCGTACGGCAAACACAACGCAGTCAGTGAGGCCGGTGCCCGTATTTACTCGTCGCCAACCAGGTCTTTTCTGAGTTGTTCCGGCACGTTGTAAAGCACAATGGTGTCGTTACTCTTGTTGTAAATCACATCGCCTGAGCGGATGGCGCCACGGTCAAACTCCAGCTTCCAGCCCGGCGCGGTGGTCTTGAAACGCTTGAGCGGCTTGATGGCGCGCCGATCCGGTACAAAACCGTCATTCAGTTGCAGGCTGGCGTCGGCCAGGGTTTCGCGCATTTTCTCTGGCTCATCCGGCCAGATGCGCTCAGCCACATCGGCAATGCTGACTGAACGCGCATCGTTGCCAAGTTCATCCAGATAGCCGTGGGCACGCTCAAACAGTTCGTCCCGCGCGGCGTGCCCCAGTTGGGTGGTCGCGACAAAATTCTCCAGGCCTTGCACCAGCTTTTGCGTTTCCTTGAGCGCCGTCACCACATCGTTGCAACCCAAAAACAGCTTGAAGTAGGCCGCGACATCGCCGCGCCCTTTCAGAAAGCTCAGATAACGATCTTGCCCTTTCTGCCAGGCAGAAAGATCCACCCGCCCGGCCACGCGCAGGGTGTTCATATCCAGATGCAGCGAGTCGGTAATGTGCATGCCGTCTGTAATGGCCGTACCCATGACTTCGGACACCAGGGCCACCAGCAAGAAATCGGCTTCTTCATCCCGGCCGCGGGCAAACAGTACAAAGCCGCCGGTCGCCAGTGCTTCTTGCTCTGCGCGCAACTGCAACTGCGCCATCATGCCGCGTGTGAGGGTGATGAAATCAATCGACTGATCAATCACGTGCGCACGCACCAGGCCCGGCACGGCAAACTGGGTTTCGTCTTCTTCAAATTTGCCAAAACCTTTGCCCAGCCGCGCCACATATTGCTGACACAGATGATCTACCAACCGTTGCCCTGCCGGGGTCACCGGCAATACCGCGTCGCGCAGGGCAACGCTGGCTGGCCCGTTGGCCTCTTTGATAAGTTGATGAACGACCAGGTCACGGATGGTGACGGGTTGGGTAGACATAAAGCACCTGCGGTGAGAAACACGGAGAAGGACAAGCTGCCCGGCGCACGCCAGGCAGCCCGCCATTGTACCGTCACACCGGCAGTACCGGAGAATATTGCGGCCCGGAAAACCGCAGCGGCAACGCGCCAGGTAAACGCAATGCCCCGGTCACTTGCATATCGACCAACCGCTGCGCCCCGGCAAACTGCGCAAGGCGCGGGCCATCCCACACCACGTTGGTGGTGACGGATACCTGCAGCAAGTCGCCAGTGTCAAAGTCGATAAAGATCAGCCCCGCGCGCGGTTCCAGTTGTAGATT
>JASLES010000069.1 GCA_030151005.1 Silvimonas sp. | reverse complement strand
TCTACCTTCACCACGGTGCCATCCAGCACTTCGGCTTTATCGATCAGGCCAATCTTCACGAGTTCGTCCTGGGCAAATTCAAAGAATTTGTCCTTGGGCATTTCCCACAACTCATCGCCTTCAGAACAGAAGTACTCCAGGCCCAGCCACACCGTATTGGGTTCATCCACAACCAGGTACGGGCTCCAGTTATTGAAAATCTGCAGCCGACCCAATTTGACGTCGCGTTCCTGGATGTAAATCCAGTTATCAGGCAATAGATTGTTGGCAGTGCCAGGCAAAGAATGTTTGCTTTGGCGCAGTTTGCGCACCAACACACCCACTGTGATGAAGTCGCGATACTGCAGGCCGGCGGCCACGCGCTGCGCTTCGGCCCCAAGGGCTGGAGAGATGCCGGCAACCAGTTCACGAACCGGCATGGTCGAGATGACATGGTCAGCCGCAAACTCGCGCTTTTCACCGGTTTGGGTGTTGAGCGCGCTGACACTGGCAATGCGATCGCCTTCCCGTTTCAGGCCGACCGCCTTATGGTGAAAATGAATTTCACCACCCAGTTCACGCACTTTTTCGGCGACAACCTCCCACATCTGGCCAGGGCCAAGGCGCGGGTAGAGAAATTGTTCAATCAGGCTGGTTTTGACTTCTTTTTGCTCGCCACCGGCCACGTTTTTGACAATCTGCCGCGCTGCATGTTTGAGCGCCTCGGTAATCGACAGACCCTTGATGCGCTGCGCACCCCATTCCGGGCTGATTTCCTCACACGGCACGCCCCAGACTTTCTCGGTGTAATCCTTGAAGAAGGTCAGATAGAGCTCGCGGCCAAAGCGGTTGACGATAAAGTCTTCCAGGCTGCGCTCGGGCGAGATTGGATTCAGGCGCGCTTTGGAATAACTGGCCAGGATCCGGGCGATACGTACTGGCCCCAGATTGCGCACCGTGTTCAGGTTCATTTTGACCGGGTAGTCAAAGAAACTGCGCAAGAAGTAGATCCGCGAAAGGCGCGGTCGCAACAGCATGTGGCGATCGTCGTCCGTGGCATCCTGCGTATCAATGCTGCGTTGTTTGTTCTGGTAAGAGATCACCGCATCGCCGCCATCGCCGCGCGCGGGCAAAATCTGTTGCCACCAGTTCATGACCCAGTCAGATTTGGAAAAAAACCGGTGTCCGCCAATATCCATGCGGTTGCCGTTGTAATTGATGGTTTTTGAAATACCACCAATATCACCGGAGGATTCAAGCACGATGGGTTTGAAGCCCTGATTGGCGCGGAGTAATTCCAGCGCAGCAGTCAGACCGGCGGGGCCGGCACCAATGATCACAACTTGTTTTTGGGTCATGTTTCAGGAAGGTCGGATTTGCGGAAAAAACTACTCAGCCGGTTGAGCACGTTGCTGTTTTCACTGAACAGCAAATACCGTCGGCCAAAGAAATTGAAGAAGAATACCGCTGCGGTGGCAACCAGTTTGCCGGTTTTATAATCCACCCCCGCCTCAGCGAGGCCGTAGATCACCAGATCATTGACGAATAGTCCAGCGACTCCGACAGACGCAAAAATTATGAACTCAAGCGGGTGCTTGTCGGCATTATTCTTGCTGAATACGAAATACAAACATAATACGTAATTCAGTATCAGCCCGAGGACAAAACCGGTGGTTGCTGCGTAAATGGTTCCCCAATGCAACACTTCGCGGCAAAACGTCAGGGTAGAGAAATCAAGCGCAAAGGCCGCACCGCCGACAAAGCCGTAACGCAGCAATTGTTTGAAAAGCGAATTCATCGGGCTGATCCGGACAGGAAATGCGAGCAGTCGTAAAGGTACATGGATTGTGGCGCACCCGGGACTTTGGGAGACCAGCGGGATAGCACCTGCCCTGGAAGGTCAACATAGGTCACAACAAAGTTGATTTGCGCATCGGTCTGGCAAAGCTGCCGCAATGTTTCGGCATCTGCAATACACTGCCGCGGGTCGTTACTGGCCTCGCATCCCTTTACTGATCTGGTCTGGGCTACCCGCATGGTTTGCGTTTCCCGCTTGGTGTATTCCATCGCCAGTTCGCGATTAAAGACAATGGCCGCTGCGCTCATGCCGCTCAGATAACTGGCCCGTTGCAGGGCAACCCACGGGTAGGGATAGAATTCCGGCCAGTACACAGTCGCCGTGGGAGGGATGTGTTGCTCGAACGGATTTTGCCCCGAGTTTGTTTCAGTAAAGTGTTGCCATTCCGAGCGCTGGTCCCACACCGACAGCATGAGCGCGCAACTGGCAAGCAACACCGCCACGCGCAATACCCGCCAGCGCGCCAGATAGCACACCAGCAAAACCAGCAAGCAGAAGGCCGCACTGAAAATCCGTGGATAAAACCCGGTCAGATGCACGCTGGCGAACAGGTTTTTGTCGTACATGATCTGGGCAACGGCCTCAGCGCACAGCGCAATCAGTAGCACCATAATCATGACGCCGTTATACAGGCGTTGTAACGACGGGCGAATTTTGTTGACGCCAGGAAAGAAGGACATCTCCAGCCCAAGCGTGCACAAAAACAGACTGATCTGGAAATTCCGGCTGAGATAGGCCAGTAGCACCAGTTGCAACGTCAGAACGTGTCGGTAGTCCGGGCGTTCCGCTTCGTTAAATAGCAAAACCAGCCCCAAGCCGTCGAACACGACGACCAGCCACATGCCGCGCCAGAGTTGTAATGACGTGCCCAGCACACTGTGAATGACATCCGAACTAACGAGCGCGAGGGCCAGCAACGGTAGTGCCATGAAGCTCAACGCAGTAAACACACGCTGATTCACCGGATTTTTGAAGGCGCGTAGCAGACAAAGCGTCAAGGTCAGCTGTGCGGCCAGCAAATAAAAATCCGCCTGACGCCATTGCGCAAAAAAACACTGTGCCGTGTTTTTCTGGGCAGATGCCAGCCATAGTGGATCGTAGATGGAATCCCAGGCTCTGAATGGCCCGACGCGTAAAGCACAGAGCCCCGCGAGCGCCAGTAGCAACGCAGGCACACCCCAGGCAAAGGCTTTTTTGCGCTGGGTACCGTCCATGCCGGTGAGATGCCAGACGACGAACATGACCAGCCCCGGCAATGTCATCAACGGATGCACAGCGGCTGAGAGGGCAAAACAAGCCAGGGCGGCCTTCCAGCGACCACGGAAAGTCAGGCCCAACGCAAACAGCGTCAGCGGTTCTGCATAGCTGCGGGCGGTGAGGAAATCCTCTGAAATCGTGAAGATGTTGTAGCCGCCATAACCGCCAGGCATGGCGATGACGACCAGCCCTGCTGCGAACAGTGCAAGGCGCCGCAAACCAAGGCTGTACGCCAGAAACAAGTAGCCGGAAATCCAGAGCAAATGAGCAACAAACATCAGCCCGATCGATGACCTGGAAACGCCCAGCCATTTGATTGCCGCAGCCTGCAGCGAGGCAAAAATGGTGAACTGATCCTGGGAGCCAAAAACAAAAAACAGATCGCGCCCGAACCCGGCCGGATTCAGGTGCGACAGTGCCTGTGCCAGATACAGCACGCCATCATGGTAGATGCCATGCCAGGAGTGGGCGGACATCCAGCCGATGATCATGATGGCGAGCAGGCACCAGGTGGGTACCTGCGTGATTCGCCCCAAAATGGATAGAGCTAAGTGCCTTGGCTTGCTGACCCGTGAACCGACGGGTATAGCGGTATCTAAAGGTGAAGCGGAGAGATCACTCATGACAACCCGTGCTCCCCGGCCTTCCAGAACGTCTGGCTACGGCCTGCGGCGTCGCGGACGGTGTCTGCTGGGCATTGCTTGCACATAGTAGATACAGAAATAGCGCCGAATCGATCATGGGCCGGGTTTGCGTCATTTGGCCTTGACCTTGCGGTGATCGGCACAGCTATAAAGAAAAATGGCCAGAGGCCCGAACGGCACCTGTGGCTGCCAGATGGTGACGGGAGTTGCATCCTGCAACGGATAATAAGTCACCAGCCAGGCAATACGATGGTCAATATCGCAGTGCTTGATGGAACCGGCAACCAGCCCCCCCACACAATCGTCTGCGCTAAAACCGCTTGCGGTGCAGGCTTTGACATCAGAAATCGCAGACCAGTTGGCTTGCCGCTGTATGATTTCCAGCGCAAACGTGCGGTTAAAGCCGACAGCGGCTGCAGTGAGCTCGTTCAGATACGCAGGCCGGTTGAGCACAATCCAGGGAAGGGGGTTGAAGCTTGACCACATCACCTGGTCTGTCTTGCCAATGTATTTGGCGAATGGATTACGTTCACCAATATTTTCGGTGTAGATATTCCAGAGTGGGCGCCGATCCCAGGTAAACAGCGTCAGCCCAATCATCATGAAAATGACTAAACCCCGAATCAACGATTTGGGCGACAGATAAAGCAAACTCAAGGTCAAGATTGCGATCAGGCTACCAACGATTTTGGGAAACAAAAATTTGTAATACGAAGAAGGTGACATCGCCCGGACGTACGGAATTTGCTGCCAGCTTTCGTTGAGAAACGCCACACTGATCAATACACAGCAAAGCGCAATAGAGAGCCATTGGATACGTGGATTCAACCGAAGATCGCGATGAAACAGAATGAGGAGCGGGCTTGCAATGCCCAGCCAGATTGTCCAGTCGTAATACTGGGCAAAAAGCAGGACCAGAGAGCAAGTCAGTGACCAGAGATACATCGGATCAAGTCGATCCCGGTTGTCCCAGAACCAGGTCAATACCGCAACATGAACGAGCAGCGTCCAGATCCACTGAATGCGCCAGATCTGGCAGGACACAATAAAAATATTATGCAGCCAGTCCGCGCCAATCAGCGTGATTACCATGGACAATAAATAGGCCAGCGTGGTGACCACAATCAGACGTCGCAACGGACTGTCTTCAGCCAGCTTCAAATACAACAAAACAATGCCCAGCTTGGCCAGAACGGGCATCCAGTCCCGATACCGCCAACCCAGCACAAACAAGTCGGTCAGCCAACTACGGGTTATTTCAAACCACAATGGGTCGTATTGGAGCCGTAGGGCGCCAAAAGGTGGTACCCCCACCATGACAGCCCCAGTCAAGACTAGTATCAGCAGAGCAGTGAAACCCATGTAGGCATAACGCGCCTTCTTGCTGTGCAGATGGATGCCGGTGTAGCCGTACCAGACAATCAGACCCGGCAAAGCAATGAGCGGATGCAGGGTTGCCGCCAGGATCATGACCAGCAACGACCAGAAGATCCGTTGCCGTATCAACAACGCCAGCCCGAACACAACGACGGGTTCGGCATAGCTGCGGGCCGTCAGAAAACCTTCTGCATACGAAAAAATAACGGCGGCCCC
>JASLES010000068.1 GCA_030151005.1 Silvimonas sp. | reverse complement strand
CAGTCCCAACTCTTCCAGCAACCACAACACCCGCTGCGAACGCGAGTTGTTCAAGTGATGCACCGTAATCATGCGACCGCCCTTATCCGTGTTTATGCTAACGGCAAATGTAGCCGAAAACCGCGCCCGCCGCGGAACTGGGTTAAGGCGCATGCCTTATGGCATATCAAAGCGGTTTGAAAATATGCTTTGGTGGAGTTGGTTGTAGCAAAATCAGTTCGCGTAATGCAGTTGCAGTGGGGGTTGCTGTTGGGGTTGATTTGGGTTTTGGGGTTGTTGCTGTTTTTGACTTTCCCTCCCCATTAAAGCCCAGCGCCGAAGGAGTGGAGGGAGACCCCAGGCTCCCGACCGACTGAGGGAAGCCCGGAGGGCCGCAGGGCGGGGTCGCCTTTCTTTGCTTACTTTCTTTGGCGAAGCAAAGAAAGTAACGTGCTCCGGCCACCGCCGGTATCAGACGCTTTTTCAACCCCGCGCCGCAAGGCGCTAACAAGCCGCAACCCTATGAACCAGGTCCGTCACCCCGGATTCCCCCTACCGCGTCATCCGGGCTACGAGGCAGTACTTGCCAGCAAAGGCCACCTACGGTGGCCAGACTGGATTCCTGCTTGCGCAGGAATGACGACGCAGTGAAAAAAGTGAATTTCAGTTTCCCCGCCAGGGACGCCGCTGGATTTCAGGCCACCCTGGCCTCAAGGCAGACTACGAACCAACCAGACCACAGCAGCAAATCGTTCCCCACCGCAGTGGCATAAACCAGTGAACAAGAACAGGACAACCATGACCTCCCGTACCCTTTTCAGCCTCGCCGGCCTGACCGCCCTGTTGCTGGGTCAGCCACTGCCAGCAGCCGAGCCACCCGCCGGAGTCGACCTCAGCCCCGTACAGCCACAGATCCATGACAGCGGTTTGCCCGAGCAATGGGCCCAGCGCGGGGTGTTCATGGAGATCCTGGTGCGGTCCTATCAGGACAGCAACGGCGACGGGATTGGTGACTTGAACGGCCTGACTCAACGCCTTGATTACCTCAAGGCGCTGGGCATCACCGGGATCTGGTTGCTGCCTGTTTACCGCAGCGCAGATCATGACCACGGTTATGCAGTGGCCGACTATCGCAATATCGAACCCGATTACGGCACGCTGGCGGACTTTGACCGGCTGATTGCCGAAGCGCACAAGCGCGGTATTGGCGTCATTCTGGATTACGTGATCAACCACAGCGCCGATACCCACCCGCTATTTGTGGCGGCCAACAATGATGCCGCGTCGCCGTGGCGCAACTGGTATGTCTGGAAAAACAGCAAGCCGACGGGCTGGCAAACCTACGGCGGTGATCCGTGGTACGCCGGCAAAGCTGGCGGTTTTTACTACGGCGCGTTTGCCCAATCCATGCCGGATTTCAACTTCCGCAATCCGGCCGTACTGGCGTTCCACCTTGATAACCTGCGCTTCTGGCTGAACCGGGGCGTGGATGGTTTCCGCTTTGATGCCGTCGGCGCGCTGGTCGAAAACGGCCCCAACGCCTGGGAAGGCCAGCCGGAAAACCACCGCATCATGCGGCAGGTGCATGACGTGCTCAACGCGTACGGCAAACGTTATATGGTGGCGGAAGCACCGGCATTCTCTGCCGAATTTTCAGCCAGCGATTCGGCCGGCAGCGCTTTTGCCTTTGGCTTGCAAAACGCCATTCTCAAAAGCGTTCAGATGGGTCGTGTTATGGATACGCTGCCCGCGTACCTGCGCCAGAAACCCGTGGCAAACATGGGCACCTTTCTCTCTAATCACGACAGCTTTGCTGGCGCACGGGTAGCCCAGCAATTGGGCGAGGATCTCCCGTCGCAAAAACTGGCCGCCGCCACCTTGCTGACATTGCCTGGCATCCCCTTCTTGTATTACGGCGAAGAGATCGGCCAGACCTTCAGCGAACCCGTTCAGTGGGACGACCAGCGACTGCGCGGGCCCATGAGTTGGGATGGCAGCACCAATGCCGGCTTCTCTGGCGTAAAACCGTTTCGGGCCTTGGCGCAAAACCACGCTAGCGCCAACGTCGCTGCAGAAAATGGCCAGCCAGACGCTTTGCTGGAAAGTTATCGGGCACTGATTGCCCTGCGCAAAGCCCACCCCGCCTTGCAAACCGGTAGTTTGCGCATCGTCTCGGATGACGACGATCCGATGCTGGTGTTTGTGCGCGAACAAGGCAGTGAGCAGATTCTGGTGACGCTCAACTACAGCCGTCACGCGGCCAATGCGTCTGTGCCTGCAGGTCAGTGGCAGCTTCTTTACAGCAGTACAAAGCCAGCAGATGTTCAGCTTAAATCTGACAACGTGACCTTACCTCCGCAACAACTGGCGGTATTTCGCAAAATGACGCCGTAACGCCTGTCTTGCGTTTGTTCAATGCGCTGAACAGCCACCGCTACACCTGGTTAAACAGCGGTTTCATTCATCTCGCACCGCAGCAAATTTATTCTTCCCCTGCAACCCGCGCCAACACTGGCGCGGGCGCGCATTGCCACCGCACAGCCCGCCGCAAACACAGAAAAAACTGGCAACAATCGTAAGTTAAACACAATATTAGTGCAGACGACTGACAACCAATGAGACGCCGTGCTGCGCATCATCATCCTGCTGATCGGGGCCGATCCGTTCCGCCGCGAATGGCACAAACTCCCCATGATCGGTGTTGTTCTGATCTTGATCGGCATCGCCAGTGTGCTGGGCCTGGCGTGGTGGCTGCTGATCGTGGTCAGCACCCTCTTTGGCGTGATCTGCGTTATCGAGGGGCTGGTCAGCTTGTCTGATCTTTCCGTGGTCCGCCGCAAACACCGGCTGGTGCTGCTGTTGAGCGCAGGTGCGCTGATCACGCTGGGTGCGCTGGCCATGCGTGCGCCCGTGGATAACAGCTGGGCCAGCACGGTGTTTTTTGGCGTGGGTTTTTTGATTGATGGCATGTTGCGCATGGCCTCGGCACACGTCATCCGTTTTCATGGCTACAAGCGCAGCATGCTGATCGGCGCGGCCGAAGTACTGGTTTCGATCCAGGTCTTCACGCACTGGCCCATTGCGCACTTGCATACTTTCCCGGTCTGTTTTGGCATTCTGCTGACAGCGTATGGCGCCATGATGTGCCGGCTTGGCCTGGAGTTCCGGGAATTGCCGGAGGGTATCTCTGTGTTATCCATGCCGTATTTCCGGCGGCATAACTGGTACTGGTACGAGAAACTGCCGATCTACGCCGCGCCGGCCAAACGTCCTTTCTACCCGTTGATGGTGCATGTCTGGACCCCCTTGGGCTCCACACCCAACCCCCAGCGGCGCGCGATTGTAGATCGTTACATTGCCGCCGTGGACCGCAACGGCAAGGTGTCTACCGGCCATTCCTCGCTGGAATTACCGCCGGACCTCTACATCAGCCTGTATCCGGGAGTGGAGAGTTTTTCTGAAACCCAGTTCCGCGGCATGTTGCTGGCGCACAAGGAAAACGACATCCCCGGGCGGTTTCTGGAATCCTACGAGTCTGAAGTGGCGGACTGGTGCGAACCCAACCGGCAGATCTGGTTCCGCAACTACAACGAAGAAGCGCTGCGCACCTTCTGGGACATTTACCGACGCGACGTGGTGTACAACCTCTCCAGCCGCAACTGTTCCACCACTGTCGCCCTGGCGCTGGATGTCGCGCTGGAAGGCATCGTCGGCCGTACCCGACCCTGGTACCGCTTTTTCATCCTCGCCACCGACCCCAACGTCTGGCTGTTGTCTTTGCTGCGCACCCGTGGCAACACCATGACCTGGACGCCCGGCCTGATCCTGGACTACGCCCGCGTACTGCGCCGCGTCAGCGAATTTCAGCGAGAACGCTGGCTGGTGCGGATGTTGCATAGGGTGTTTGGGTGAAGGTTTGCGACAGTGTGGCAGCAGGGCCAGCAGAGTAGCTGGATTCCCGCCTTCGCGGGCATGACGAAGTGATATGCCAAGCCAGTGATGTTGGGGTTAAGGTTGGGGTTGGGGTTGGGGTTGCTTTTGACTTTCTTCCCCCATTAAAGCCCAGCGCCGAAAGAGTGGAGGGAGACCTTAGGCTCACGACCGACTGAGGGAAGCCCGGAGGGCCGCCCGGCTGGGGTCGCCTTTCTTTGGTTACTTTCTTTGGCGAAGCAAAGAAAGTAACGTGGGCCCGGCACCCCGGGTATCAAAAGCCTTTAAAACCCGCGCCATAAGGCGCTAACAACCATTGCAATGGTGGATTGTCGCTTCGCTCCGGATCCACCCTACAAGCCAGGCATTCTTGCCAACAAAGGCCACCTGCGGCGGCCAGACTGGATTCCCGCCTCCGCGGGAATGACGAAGTCATACGTACAGCAGCCATCTGCACGGCGAGCCCGACTCGCCGAGATCCCCTCCCCGTAGTAGGCTACCCCATCCCAGGCCAACACCACCGCCCATGACCCCTGCCCCTCTCGATCTGACCGCCCTTTTGGCCGACTATGACGCCGTGCGCCAGTGGGCCATCCAGAGCATGTTCGACACCATGGAAGACTTCTGCGAAGGCACGGTGATTGTCGATCATGAAGCGCGCATTGTCTGGATCAATGCGCGTTACGCCGCGCGGTTTGGTTTTGCCGATCCGGCCAGCGCCATTGGGCGGCCAGTGGAAGAAGTGATCCCGCATAGCCAGATGCGAGAGGTGGTCAAACAGGGCAAACCGCAGTTGCTCGATATCATGCAAGCGGCCGGGCATGAGTCACTGGTGGTCACGCGCCTGCCGCTAAAAGACAAAACCGGCCAGGTGGTCGGCGCAATTGGCTTTGCGCTGTTTGACCAGTTGCAGTCGCTCTCCCCCATTGTGGCCAAGTTCTCCCGACTGAAAGAAGAACTGGCCAGCGCGCAAGAGTCTTTGGCGCAGGCGCGCAAGCCCAAGTATTCCTTCGATAGTTTTATTGGCACAGGTGAAGTGGCGACCGAGGTCAAGCGCCGCGCCCGCCGCGCCGCGCAGATGGATTCCCCGGTGCTGTTGCTGGGCGAAACCGGCACCGGCAAAGAAGTCCTGGCACATGCCATCCACGCCGCATCCGCCCGCGCCGGCAAGCCGCTGGTGAGCCTGAATATGGCGGCCATTCCGGAAACCTTGCTGGAAGCCGAACTCTTTGGTGCGGTGGCGGGCGCGTATTCCGGGCTGGAACGCAAAGGACGGATCGGCAAGTTTGAACTGGCCGACGGCGGCACACTGTTTCTGGATGAAATGGGTGAATTGCCGCTGGCCCTGCAAAGCAAGTTGCTGCGCGTGCTGCAAGATAAAGAGTTCGAACCGCTGGGTGCCAACAAGGTCATCCGTGCGGATGTGCGCATCATTGCCGCCACCTCCGCGCCGCTGGCGCAGCAAGTAGAAACCGGCGCGTTCCGGGCTGATCTGTTTTACCGCCTCAACGTGCTGACCATTGAAACTCCGCCCTTGCGTGACCGCGTGGAAGATCTGCCAGCGCTGTGTCAGGCCGTGCTCGAAGGTCTGGCACTGACCTGCGGCGTGCGGCATATCTCTGCCGCTGCGGTGGAATACCTGCGCCATTACCACTGGCCTGGCAATGTGCGTGAACTCAGAAACGTGCTGGAGCGCGCCATCATGCTGTCAGACCGTAGCGAGTTGCAGGTCGAAGACCTGGCGCCACTGATTGATGCCGGCACCCAGCGCAACCCGGTCGCGATTGCGGGTCAAGACTATCAAAGCGCCATGAACGCGTTTGAGCGCAGGCTGATTGAAGATGCGCTCAAGACTGCCGGCGGCCGTGCCGCGCTGGCGGCGCAACAGTTGGGCATTGGCCGCGCCACGCTGTACAAGAAAATGACGGCGCTCGGCATCACCCGCTAACGCGTAGCGCATCCAGATCCAGCCGGCTCAGACCGGTGATCTCTGCCAGGAAATGTTCATCATGCGATATCAGCACCATGGCGCCCGGATAGCCTTGCAGGATGTCGATGACATGCTGGCGTACGGTCAGATCAAGGTTATTGGTTACTTCATCCAGGATCAGCAATTGCGGTGGGCGGGCCGCAATACAGGCCAGCGCCAGCCGCGCGCGTTCCCCGCCGGATAATTGCGCCACCGGCGTAGCAATGACGCTCGCTTCAAAAAACAAAAAATCCGCCAGATGCTGGCGCAGCGCCGGGTCTTTCCAGTCTGGCACCACACTTTGCAACGCCTGCCAGACGGATAAATCAGCGGGCAGTGTGGCGTAGTGCTGATCCAGATAGCCCACTTGCGCGGGGGCCGGCAGCAGCCAATCGCCAGAGCGGCGCACCGTCGGGTCGCCCCGCATGGCACGGGCCAGGGTTGATTTACCACAGCCGTTGCGTCCGGTCAGCGCCAGCCGGGCTGTGTGATCCAGTTGCAGATGCACGTCTGCCAGGATCGGCGTGGCGTAACCCACGCTACCGCCGCTAATCTGCACCACCGCGCCGCGGGCTGATCCGGCCGGCAAATGAAAATGCGGGATGATCCGCGTTGGCAAACGCAGTTCATCCAGCCGGCTTGCCAGGTCTTGCCTTTGTTCCCGGATGTGCGACTGTTTGCGCCCCGCTGTGGTGCTGCTGCGGCCCAGTTTGGTCAGGGATTTCACCGTGGCCCATTTGCCGTTCTCGATACTTTTGGCGCCGCGCTGGCGGGCGTGGGCGGCGCGTTCTTGTTCTCGCATCAGGTCGGCGTGCGCCGCTTGCGCCGCGCGGTGCGTCTGCGCGCGCTCCCGCTCCAGTGCGCTGCGTTGTGTGTGGCGCTCAGCCATGTAATCCGCGTAACGACCGGCAAACACCGTGATCTGGCCGTGTTCCAGATGCCAAAGCGTATCGCAGACTTCATCAAGCAAAGCCAGATCGTGCGTGACCAG
>JASLES010000044.1 GCA_030151005.1 Silvimonas sp. | reverse complement strand
GGGTCGATTTCGTAGATTTCAGCGCCTTGCGAAATGGCGCTATTGGGGCATTCGGGTTCGCAGACATCACAATTGATGCACTCATCAGTGATCATCAGCGCCATGGCAATATTCCTTCAAAAACAGGTACGTTTGAAACGGCGGCGATTGTCCCACGTTCCTTACAGTGCGACAACCGCACAGCGGTTGGACGGCGGCGACCGGCTATGGTTTTGTCATTATTGACACTGCCCACAGGCCGAAGCGTTGTAATTGCGCCCGTCCGACAACGTGATTGTGTTGCCGTATTGTTGCCGGTTTGTGGCAAAGCGCTGACTACGCCGCCCGTTGCAACAGCGCACAGTGCACTGCGCCGGCTTTCATCTCGCGGGTGATTTCCCAACCGGCCAGATCCGGCCACTGCGCGCATTCTGCATAGATAACCGCATCGGCCGGCAGGCTGGCTGCCAGCGTCGCCAATACTTTGGGCAACAGATCAGAGGCATACGGCGGATCAAGAAACACCACGTCAAAATCCAGCGCCTTGCCAGAGAGCCACGTTAGCGCATCCGCCCAGACGATCTCGACATTGTTCATGCCCAGCGTTTTGCGGTTGTCATTAAGCGCGGCATAGACCGGTTTGGATTTCTCGACCATGACCACCTGTCTGGCGTTGCGGGAGGCAGCTTCAAATCCTAACGCACCGCTACCGGCAAAAAGGTCCAGACAACGCTGCCCGGTGAGGTCTTGCCCCAGCCAGTTGAACAGCGTTTCCCGCACCCGATCAGGGGTCGGTCGCAGGCCGTCGCCATCCGGAAAATGCACCAGCCGGCGCTTGTACTCGCCGCCAATAATGCGAACCTGGTTTTTATGCTGTGCTGCCATGCCCCACCCGCGCTAAAATCGCGCCAAATCAGATATTTTCCGCCATTGGCGACGTGACGCATACCCTATGTTCGATTTTTTCCGCAAGAAACCCAAAACCGACACCGCCGCGCCTGAATCTGCGCCGGTCACCGACGCGCCCGTTGCGCCAGAGCCCCTTGTCGCGGCACCTGCGCCGCTGCAGGAAGTCGCTCAGCCCCAGGAGAAACCCAAAGTCTCCTGGACCGATCGTCTGAAGGCAGGTCTGGCCAAGACGCGTGATTCGCTCGGCAAGAATCTGGCCGGGCTGTTTGGCGGCGGCCAGATCGATGAAGACCTGTACGACGAGCTGGAAACCGTGCTCCTGACCGCCGATATGGGCGTAGAAGCCACGACCACCTTGCTCAAGGATGTGCGTGATCGTGTGTCGTTGCGCGGGCTGAAAGATGCCTCTGAGTTGCGCGTGGCGCTCAAGGAAGCATTGCTGGAATTGATCCAGCCGCTGGAACAACCGCTGGTGATTACGCCGCAAAAACCCTTCATCCTGATGGTGGCCGGTGTCAACGGCGCGGGCAAGACCACCAGCATTGGCAAGCTGGCGAAGTATTTTCAGGGTCAAGGCCACAACGTATTGTTGGCCGCCGGGGATACCTTCCGTGCGGCCGCACGTGAGCAGCTGGTGGTGTGGGGGCAACGCAACGGCGTGCAAGTGATTGCGCAAGAATCCGGCGATGCCGCTGCGGTGGCCTTTGACGCTGTGAATGCTGCCAGGGCGCGCGGTTGCGATGTAATCATCGTCGACACCGCCGGCCGCTTGCCAACGCAACTGCACCTGATGGAAGAGATCAAGAAGGTCAAACGCGTGGTGCAAAAGGCTGACCCCACTGGCCCGCATGAAATCATGCTGGTGATTGATGCCAACACCGGCCAGAACGCGGTCAGCCAGGTCAAGGCATTTGATGATGCACTGGGTCTGACTGGTCTGGTGCTGACCAAGCTTGATGGCACAGCCAAGGGTGGTGTAATTGCCGCCATTGCCAAGCAGCGCCCAGTACCGCTGCGCTTTATTGGTGTGGGTGAAACCATCGACGACCTGCGCCCGTTTGTGGCAAAAGACTATATTGACGCCTTATTTGACTGACATTTTTCCCGGCATCTGACTACGGACGACGAATGATCCAGTTCCAGCAAGTCACCAAGCGTTATCCGGGCGGCTTTGATGCCGTCAAACAACTCAGTTTTGATATCGAAGATGGCGAGCTGGTTTTCCTGGCCGGGCACTCCGGCGCGGGCAAATCCACCCTGCTCAAGCTCATTGCCGGTATCGAACGCCCTACCGCCGGTGCGGTACTGGTGAATGGGCAAAACCTGGCACGCATGCGGCGCGCATCGCTGCCTTATACCCGCCGGCACATCGGGCTGATTTTCCAGGACCACAAAATTCTTTACGACCGCAGCGTGTACGACAACGTGCGCCTGCCGCTGGATATCATCGGCTTTGATCATCGTGAAGCCCGCCGCCGGGTTCAGGCTGCACTGGATAAAGTCGGCCTGGCGGGTAAAGAGTCGCTCAACCCGGTGAGTCTTTCTGGTGGCGAGCAGCAGCGGCTGTGTATTGCCCGTGCCGTGGTGCACCGGCCGTCCATTCTGCTGGCGGATGAACCTACCGCTAATCTGGATCGTGATTACGCGCACGATATCCTGGAATTGTTCAAGTCTTTCCACCAGGTGGGTGTCACGCTAGTGATTTCCGCTCACGATGAAACCCTGATGGCCGACTATGGCCGTCGTATCCTGCGCCTGAAAAACGGCCAGTTCTCCGCATAAGGCGCGCCATGAAGCACTGGATTCGTCTGAACTGGATTGCCTTTACCCGCACGGTAGCTGGCATGCTGCGCGCGCCGCTATCAAGCGTGCTTAACCTGTTGGTGATCGGCATCGCCGCCGCGTTCCCGCTGGGTTTTTATCTGTTGATTGCCAGCGCCCAGGGCGTGATTGGCCAGTTGCCCGTAGAGCCGCAGTTGTCGGTCTACCTGCGTACCAGCGCGGGGGCGGATGAGGTCAACCAGCTCAAGCAACGCCTTGCCCTCGACAAACGCCTGACCAAAGTGCAGTTCATTGGCAAGGACGAAGCGCTCAAACAGATGCAGGCCAGCGTTGGTGGTGGCGATTTGCTGGCGGGCCTCACGGATAATCCGCTGCCGGATACGTTCATCCTGACGGCCAGCACGGATGCGTCGGCGGATTCCCTCGAAGCATTGCAGAAGGAACTGACTACCACCGGCGGTGTGGAACAGGTACAACTGGATTCAGCCTGGGCCAGACGCTTGCAGCAACTGATCGTGGTGGGCAAGGCATTGCTGGAGATCGTGCTGGTGCTGCTGGCAGTGGCGCTGGTGCTGATTACCGGTAATGCCATCCGGTTGCAGATTCTGACCCGCAAGGATGAGATTGAGGTCGCCAAACTGATTGGCGCCACGGATGCCTTTATCCGCCGTCCCTTTGTGTACTTTGCCGCGTTGCAGGGTGTGCTGGGCGGCTTGCTGGCGTGCGCCATCGTCTGGGCGGCACGGACGTGGCTCAATCCTGCGGTAGAGGCGCTGGCTAAAAGTTATGGGCAACAATTCAGTCTGGCCCTGGCAGACTGGCGTGTGGTGCTGGTGACCTTGGCGGTGACCACGCTGCTGTGCCTGTTGGGGGCATCGCTGGCAGTCGGGCGTCATTTGCGGCAATTTCGCTGAGCGAATTGCGGCTATTGGCTACCGTTTGTCGGAAATAGACCGATTGGTCTAATCTATCGGAAGCATTGAAAATATTGCCGTGCAACAACATCGCGTGTGTGCTTGAATTCATAAGAACTTTTTGTTCGGTTAGCACTCTGAGGTATGGAGTGCTAATATCCAGCGTCGTCGTTTGAGAACGGCGCGGAGTAACACAGGAGAAAATTCATGGTAGACAGCGTTGCATTGCCGGTGATCACAGGTGGCGACAGCATTGAGAGCTATATCCAGCGAGTCAATGCCATGCCCATGCTCACGCACGAGCAAGAGATCGATCTGGCCAACCGCTACCGCCATGACAACGACTTGGAAGCCGCTGGCCAGCTGGTGATGTCCCATCTGCGCGTAGTGGTGTCCATTGCGCGTGGTTATGCCGGTTACGGTTTGCCGCAAGCAGACCTGATTCAGGAAGGCAATATCGGTCTCATGAAGGCCGTAAAGCGGTTCGAACCGACCCGCGGCGTGCGCCTGTTCTCGTTTGCCGTGCACTGGATCAAGGCCGAAATTCACGAGTACATCCTGCGCAACTGGCGTCTGGTGCGTATTGCCACCACCAAGGCCCAGCGCAAGCTGTTCTTCAACCTGCGTTCCAAGAAGACCGGTTTTGCTGCTTTGACCCGTGCTCAAGCCGAAGTCATTGCGCATGACTTGGGCGTCAAGCCAGAAGAAGTCTTCGAGATGGAAACCCGCATGACGGGGCAAGACATCGCGCTGATGGCGGAAGACGGCGACGACGACGGTTACGCGCCGATCGACTGGCTGGCTGACAGCGACAACGAGCCAGTGCGCCAGATGGAACGCCAGTCTTACGACCGCTTGCAGTCTGAAGGTCTGCAGCAGGCACTGGGTACGCTGGACCCGCGCAGCCGCCGCATCATTGAAGCACGCTGGCTGGGCGACGAAGGCAGTACCACGCTGCACGAACTGGCCGCTGAATTTAGCGTGTCGGCTGAGCGTATCCGCCAGATTGAGGCCAAGGCCCTGCAAAAGATGAAAGACGCGCTGGAACCGGCCATGGCTTGATGCCATTCGGTACCAGATAAAAAAAGGCACGCCACGGCGTGCCTTTTTTGTTGCCTGGCGTTCAGGTTGTGCGCGCGAGTGCTTCATCAAACTGCGCAAACTTGCGCATGAACCAGTCATGATCAAACCAGCCGGTGTGTTGAACGTGTTTGAGATCATCAAACAAGCTGAACAACCAGCGGCGAGCGGCAAAGCCAGGCGCGGCCGGGTGTTTTTCCAGATAGGTTTCCAGCAACCGGAACTCGGGGCGGGCATCGTTCAGATGAAACAGATCGAACTCCCGGTGGGCAAAGCGGGCGTGATTGGGGTCGATCACCGCAGTGAGCGTCTGGGTGAGCGGGTCTGCCAGAAAGTTGCTGGCGTGGCAGTCGTCATGAATCAGGGACGACGGATGGCCTGCCAGTGGCCTCACCAGCACCTCTGCAACGCGGCAGATGCGTTCAAACTGCTGGCGCATGGGTAAGGTGGTCCGGGCCTCGCCCGCCGCACTGAACAACCATGCCAGCCGGTCTTGCGAAAAGTGTTGCCAGCTTTCGGTAAAACCGGGGCGGAATACACCGTGCAGGTCCTGAAAGCCCAGTGGTGAGGTCATGCTGTGCCAATGCAGCAAGATGTACGTAACCTGATCCGCAAAGCGCGCTATGGCAGCTGGCGACTGGATGGCGGCGCAGGCGTCTACACCGTTCAGGCGTTCCAGCACCAGCACCTCCCGCCCGGTTTCATCCTGACCCTCGCCCAAAACCTGTGGCAATACCGCGCCGCCTGCCGCGCGCAAGGTGTGCAGGGCTAATGTTTCACGTGAAGCATTGCCCGGTTGGCGGAAGCATTTGAAC
>JASLES010000030.1 GCA_030151005.1 Silvimonas sp. | reverse complement strand
GAATTCCTGTTTACCTCCGAATCAGTTTCTGAAGGCCATCCGGATAAGGTAGCCGACCAGATTTCCGACGCCATCCTGGATGCCATCCTGGCACAGGACAAATACGCCCGCGTAGCGGCTGAAACCCTGGTGAACACAGGCCTCGTGGTGCTGGCAGGTGAAATCACCACGTCTGCCAATATTGACTACATCCAGATCGCGCGCGATACCGTCAAACGCATCGGTTACGATCACTCGGACATCGGTTTTGACTACAAGACCTGCGCGGTACTGGTGGCATACGACAAGCAATCTCCCGACATCGCCCAAGGTGTGAATGAAGGCCAGGGCATGGACCTGGATCAAGGCGCGGGCGACCAGGGTCTGATGTTCGGTTACGCTTGCGACGAAACCCCGCAACTGATGCCGGCCGCCATTTACTATGCACACCGCCTGGTACAGCGTCAGTCTGAACTGCGTAAAGACGGCCGCCTGCCGTGGCTGCGCCCGGATGCCAAGTCGCAAGTCACACTCAAGTATGACGCGGCAACTGGCAAGGTAAAGGCCGTTGACACCATCGTGCTGTCGACCCAACACCACCCCGATGTTAGCCACGCACAGTTGTCCGAGGCCGTGATTGAAGAAGTCATCAAGCCAGTAATGCCGCCGGAATGGCTGCAAGACAACCCCAAATTCCTCGTGAACCCGACCGGCCGTTTTGTTATTGGCGGCCCAATGGGCGATTGCGGTCTGACTGGCCGCAAGATCATTGTGGATACCTACGGTGGCGCAGCCCCGCATGGTGGTGGCGCATTCTCTGGCAAGGACCCGTCCAAGGTAGACCGCTCTGCCGCCTACGCCGGCCGTTATGTCGCCAAGAACATCGTCGCCGCCGGCATTGCCAAACAGTGCCTGGTGCAGGTGTCCTACGCCATTGGCGTCTCCAAGCCAGTCTCGATCATGGTCGATACCTGGGGCACGTCCAAGCTCTCCAACGCGCAGATTGTTGAACTGATCAAGAAGCACTTCGACCTGCGCCCGAAAGGCATCGTGCAGATGCTGGACCTCTTGCGCCCGGTGTATACCCGCACCGCCGCTTACGGTCACTTTGGGCGCGAAGAGCCGGACTTCTCCTGGGAACGTACCGACAAGGCCGAGGCGCTGCGCGCTGACGCAGGTCTGTAATCCGGTTGAGGTTGTCAAAAACGGCGCTACGGCGCCGTTTTTTATTGTCTGTGCTGTAGTTGGGCCCAGGGTTATGGGCTATTTTGTAATGTGAAGATGCGCCTTGGCGCCTGAACATACAAAAACACACTGAAGTTGTTTCTTACCGGGGGCCCTCTTGAGCATCGCAACAGGTCTTTTTCTGCTGGTCGTGCTGATCGCACTGTCTGCGTTTTTTTCCATGTCGGAAATCTCGCTGGCATCTGCCCGTAAATTCAAATTGCAAATGCTGGCCGAAGAAGGCGAAGCGCGGGCCCAGGCCGTAATTGATCTGCAGGAAAAACCGGGTGATTTCTTTACCGTGGTGCAGATTGGCGTCAACGCGGTGGCTATTCTGGGCGGGATTGTCGGCGACGCGACGTTCTCGCCCCTCCTGCTGCGCGGCTTTAACGTGCTGGACCCGGACATCGCCGTGCGATTGGCATTTCTGGCGACGTTTCTGATCACGACCGGGTTGTTTATCCAGTTTGCCGACCTGATCCCCAAGCGCTTGGGGATGGTTGCGCCCGAACAGATTGCCATTGCCATCGTGCGGCCCATGCACTTGTGCACGGTGCTGCTCAAACCCTTTGTGCTGTTGTTCAACGGTATTGCCACGCTGGTGCTTAAACTGACCGGCATGCCCACGGTGCGCTCGGACATTGTTACCGCAGATGAAATCGTCGCCCTGGTCGATGCGGGTGCCGAGGCCGGTACGTTACACAAGCAGGAACACCGGTTTATCGAGAACGTGTTTGAACTGGCCGAACGCTATCTACCCTCTGCCATGACCGGACGTGAGGCCGTGGTGTATTTCTCCATGACCGATACCGATACCGCCATCCGCCAGAAAATTGCCGCCCAGCCGCATGCCAAGTTTCCGCTGTGCGAAAACAGCAGCATCGACACCGTATTTGCCTATATCGATGCCAAAGACCTGCTGCACGCCATTCTCAAAACGCCACAAGCCCCGCTGTTAACCGTCTTGCGGGAAATCGCGGTCAAAGGCGTGCTGGTGGTGCCAGATACCTTGTCACTGGCCGATATGCTGGACCGCTTTCGGGAAACGCGGGAAGACTTTGCGGTCATCATTAATGAATACGCACTGGTGGTCGGCGTGATCACGCTCAATGATGTGACTGGTCAACTGATTGGCAGCATTGTGGACAACAGCGATGAAGACCAGATCGTGCGGCGGGATGAACACTCCTGGCTGGCCGACGGCATGACCCCCATTGGCGATCTGAAACGCGCTATTGGCCTTGATGATCTGCTGGATGAAGAAAGTTACGACACGCTGGCGGGCTTTTTGATGCTGCGGCTCAAGCGTATTCCCAAAAAGGCCGAGGCGCTGGAGTTTGAAGGATTCCGCTTTGAAGTCGTGGATATTGATCATCACAAGATTGACCAGGTGCTGATCAGCAAGCTTTGACGTTGAATATCCAACGGATCCACCGGAATACACCGGAATAAAAAAGGGGCCATCAGGCCCCTTTTCATTTCACGCATGACCCTTATTTCTTGGCCTTCGGGCTCAGATCATGGTCAATCGAGTACTTGGTACCGGTCACGGTCACTTCGGCATCTGCGCCATTTTCGGTGAACTGGTAGGCGTAAACACCGTTACCCAGCGAACGTGCGCCTTCCAGGCCGCCGCCTACATCACCGGCCTTGGCCGAGGCAGCAGCTTCGCCACCCAGCACCCAGCCCTTGGTCACAAACTTGTGGAAAGAGGCCTTGTCGTTAAAGACCAGCACCAGACGGCTGTTTTTCACACCCAGACCAATCCCGCCCTTGAGCTGGATCATTTGCATAAAGACTTCATGTCCGGTCGCCGGGTCTACAGCCATACCAGAACCACCGCCGGCACCGGCAAAGATCACCGTGGCGCTGCCGTTGTTAAATACGGCATAGCCTGCCGACTTGGCAATTGCGTCTTTGGCCGTCGGGTGCTTCTGGTAAACAGTCTCCAGCGTTTCCTTTGTGACCTTGCGAATTTCGGCGCGGCGTTCATCCGGCGATTTCTTGGGTGCCGAGAGTGCACTGCTGTCGTTCATCTCTTGCGCCATAACCGGGGCGCCGGCCAACAGGGCAACTACTGCGGGGATCGCAAACCATGTCTTGTTCATGTCGGGTTCTCCTTTCAAGTGACGTTATCGATATCCTGCTGCGCTCTGGACTCTATGTTCCATCGGCTAGTCATCTGCAACTGACCCTGGCAGACAGATATCGGGCTTTCCCCCTGAGGCACTGCTCAGACTACAAATCCAGATCTTCAATCCCGTTGCAATCGGCCCGTTTTACAGGCCGGCCACAAACCGTGTTTGTGTTATAGCCATAATGAAAGCGTTATGTTCGTGTCTTTACCACTTACTGACGAATATGCTCCTAACGCGTCAGCCACTTCACCAGTCGGGCAAATTGTTGCCCATAGGGTGGCATCAACCAGTCCAGCGTACGGATCGGCCCCTGGCGTAACACCGGTTTGAGGTGCGACATGCCATCAAAGCCATCCTTGCCGTGATAAGCGCCCATGCCACTCTCGCCGACGCCACCAAACGGCAATTCTGCCGCCGCAATATGCAGCAGCGTGTCATTCACCGTCACACCACCAGCCCGGGTCTGCTGCAGTACGCGCCGGGTTTTGGACCGGGAGCGGGTAAACACATACAGCGCCAGCGGGTGTGGCCGGTCGTTGACCCAGGCCAGCGCCTCATCCAGCGTTTGATACGGCACCAGCGGTAGCAAGGGCCCGAACAGTTCTTCAGAGAGCAGACGGGCATCCGCCGGCACCCCGGTATAGATAAACGGCGGAAAAAACCGCGCCTCGGCATTCACCGTGGCCGACGGCAGTAAACCATGTGCCAATGCCCCCAGCGTGAGTGCATCGTCATGCACAGCCTGCATGCGCTTGAACTGGCCAGCCGTGGCCATACTCGCAAAATCACGTGGCCAGGCCGGATACAGACGCTCGGCCCAACGTTTGGCAACGGCGATAAAATCGGCTTCCCGCCCCGCGGGCAGCAGCACGTAATCGGGCGCCACGCAGGTCTGACCGGCATTCACCAGCTTGCCGTACAGAATGCGCGAGACCGCTTGTTCAAAATCGCAATCGTCCGTGAGCAGCGCCGGGGATTTCCCACCCAGCTCCAGGGTCAGCGGCGTCAGATTCGCGGCGGCGGCCTGCATGACACTGCGGCCCACTGCGGTTGATCCGGTAAACACAATCTGGTCAAACGGCAGCGACACAAAGGCGCGAGCCTCATCGATATTGCCCCCCAGCACCACCACTTCGTCTGGGGCGAAGTAGTCGCCCACCAGGCGGTGCATCAACTCGAACAGCGCCGGTGAGGACTCGGATAACTTGATCATGGCCCGATTACCCGCAGCCAGCGCACCAGTTAGCGGCCCCAGTGACAAGAACAGCGGGTAATTCCACGGGGTAACGATGCCGATCACACCACGCGGTTGCGGCATCTGCCAGCCACTGGCCGGCCACAGTCGCCAGCCCACTGCACGCCGCCGTGGTTTCATCCAGCACTTGCCCCATTTGAGCGCGTGTTCAATGCCAGCCAGAGTGGGTACGAGCTCCAGCAGTTCGGTTTCCTGTGCCGGACGCTGACCAAAATCCTGGTTGATGGCGACAATCAACTCCGCACGGTGTTCCACAATCAGGCGGCGTAATGTCTCCAACCGTTGCGCGCGGGCGGGCCAGTCCGGCATGGGCTGATTGCGCTGAGCATGCCGCAAAGCATTCAGGCGGGCAGCCAGTTCGCTGCGAGTCAGTTCGGGCAGGTCATGC
>JASLES010000471.1 GCA_030151005.1 Silvimonas sp. | reverse complement strand
CCGGCCAAGAGCACCCACAAGGCTGAGGCTTATGAGTTCCTGAAGTTCCTGACCCTGAACCGCGAGCAACAACTGGCTACGTTCAAGGAAATGGATGCATTCCCGTCGCTGAAGTCGGCTCAGGATGATCCGATCATGTCCGAACCGCTGCCGTACCTGGGCGGCCAGAAGGCACGTGAAATGTGGCGCGAAGCTGCCAAGCACATTCCGGAAATCCCGATCAACAAGAACGACGGCGTTGCTGAAGACATCATCAACGACCAGCTCGATCAAGTTGTGCATCAGAACAAGGACATCAAGACCGCTCTGGCTGATGCCCAAGCTGATATCGAACGTCGCGCACGTCGCTAAGCGTTTGATTTGAAAGAAAGACCGTGGCGGCGGGGTAGGCCTTTTTGGGGCCGGCCTGCCGCCTGTTTGACCGGGTTTGCATTTTCCTGGGCGTTGCGGGAACGTGGTGCAGATGCGGCTTTACCAAGAACACCAACCTGAAGCTGCGGCTGCCACCGCGGACAATGGTCGGTGACGGGGTAGGGCAGGGTTCATTGCATGCGTCCCGCAGCTGGTTTAACAGGGCGCCCGTTACAGGGTCAAAGGACAGTTCCGTCCCTTTGGCCGTTTATTACCGGAACGCCGGAGCAAGTTTGATGGAATCCGTGTTGTCCCCCGCCGCCAGTGTTGAAACGCGGCCGCGCAAAAAGCGCATTCAGGCCTGGAAATGGGCCCCGTATCTGTTCATCAGTCCCTTCCTGATCATCTTTTGTGTGTTTGGCATTTTCCCGCTGGTGTTTTCTGCCACGCTGTCTTTTGCACAGTGGGATCCGGCAGCCGGCTTTTCTGCCATCAAGTGGATCCACTTCGATAACTACAAGTTTGTGCTGACCGATTCCTGGTTCTGGAAATCTCTGGGAAACACGGTCTATATCGCCATTGCTTCGGGCTTGCCGCAACACCTTGTGGCGATTCCGTTTGCGGCATTCCTCAGTACGGTTATCCGTGGTCGCAACGCGATCCTGGGCGCGTACTTCATGCCGTTCATTACGTCCAGTGTGGCTATTGCACTGATTTTCAGCTCGTTGTTCTCCAAAGATTTTGGGGCCATCAACGCCATCCTGATGTGGCTGCACAGTGTGCCGGGCATTGGCATGATCTTCCCGGATCACAAGATCGACTGGCTGCTCGATACCTCGCTGGTCAAGCCGACCGTGAGCTTTGTCGTGTTCTGGCGTTATGTGGGCTGGAATACCGTGCTGTATCTCGCGGCCATGCAGACCATTCCGGAAGACCTGTACGAAGCCGCCACGCTTGATGGCGCTGGCACGTTCCGCAAGTTCTGGCACATCACGCTGCCCATGATCCGTCCGATGATGTTCTTTGCTGTCTCGCTGACGCTGATCAACAACCTGCAGCTGTTTGAAGAGCCGTTCATTTTGCTGGGCGACAACGGCGGTATTGGTCAGGCTGGTATGACGACCGCCATGTACATGTATCGCACCGCGTTCTACTTCAGCGATTTCGGTACTGCTTGTGCCATTTCCTGGGTGATGTTCATCGTGATTGCCGTGCTTTCGTACGGTAACCACAAGCTGTTCGCCCTTGCCGGCGGCAAGGAGGAGTAATCATGGCCATGGTCAATACCCGCAAAACTTACGCGCGGCCAATTGCCTGGGCTATTGTTGCCGTAGGCGCCGTGCTGATGCTGGCCCCGTTCTTCTTTACCTTTGTGCTGGCAACGCAACCGCGTGACCGCATTTATCAGATTCCGCCACCCATGTGGTTTGGCACCAATCTGATGAAGAACATCCACACGCTGACGGACATGATCCCGTACTGGCATAACCTGGGCATGAGCTTTTACGTGGCTGTCATGACCACCGTGCTGGCGCTGTTCTTCTGCTCTATGGCCGGTTTCGCTTTTGCCATGTACGAGTTCCGTTTCAAGAAAGCGCTGTTCACCGTTGTGCTTGGCAGCATGCTGTTGCCGCCGTTCCTGGGCCTGATCCCGACCTTCATGCTGATGAACTTTATCGGCTGGCTGGATCAACCGCGTGCACTGTATCTGCCGGCGGCGGCCGCTGCGTTCGGTATTTTCCTGATGCGCCAGTACATCAGTTCGGCCGTGCCTAAAGAGTTGATGGAAGCCGCGCGGATCGACGGTTGTGGCGAGTTCCGTATTTACTGGAACGTGGTGCTGCCGCTGATTGGCCCGGCATTGGGTACGCTTGGCCTGATCACTTTCATCAGCAGCTGGAACAGCTTCTTGCAGCCACTCGTGATCATGCACTCGCCCGAGAGCTTTACCGTGCCGGTGGCCTTGCGCTCCATGCAAAGCCCGACCAATACGGACTGGGGTGCAGTGATGGCGGGTTCGGCCATTGCCGTGCTGCCGCTCTTGATCCTGTTTGCGCTGTTCTCGCGCCGCCTGATTGCCGGTTTGACGGCCGGTGCGGTGAAGGGCTAAGCGACGAAGTACCCGATAACCACCGCCAGACTTTCCGTTTTCAAACACCGTATACGTCCCACCCGGCCATTGGTCGGGCCGGGAGGGTGTTTTTGCAAGCTGCCATGAAAACGTTTTCAGTCTGGCTGGTCGAACGATTTTTGATTGCGATTTGAATGGTGACGTTGGCAGGCGCACCGAAATTTGACTGACTTGAATCCATACGGAGTTGCCATGACTACCCTGAATTTCCCCCGCGACTTTATCTGGGGCACTGCCACCAGTTCTTTCCAGATTGAAGGCGCCACTGACGTCGACGGCCGCGGGCCGTCCATCTGGGATACGTTCTGCGCTACCCCAGGCAAAATCAGCGATGGCAGCGATGGCACCGTGGTGTGCGACCACTATCACCGCTACAAAGAAGACGTCGCCATCATGGCGAGCCTGGGCCTGGATGCCTACCGTTTCTCCATTGCCTGGCCGCGCGTGCAGCCCAAGGGCTTTGGCGAGTGGAACGAAGTCGGTTTCAAGTTCTACGAGAACCTGATCTCCGAACTGGAAGCCAAGGGCATCAAGCCGCATATCACCCTGTACCACTGGGATCTGCCGCAAGCGCTGCAAGATCGCGGCGGCTGGGCTAACCGTGAAACCGTCAAACTGTTTGCCGAATACGCTGCCGAAGTTGGCCGTCGCTTTGGCAACCGTGTCGCCTCCATCGCGACCCATAATGAACCGTGGTGCACGGCCTATCTGGGCAACCATCTGGGCCGTTTTGCCCCGGGGTTCAAGGATGTCGCGCTGGCCAACCAGGTTTCTCACCACCTGCTGCTGTCGCACGGCGAAGCCATCAAGGCCCTGCGTGCACTGAATATCTCGGCCCAACTGGGTATCGTGCTGAACCAGTCTGATGCTGATCCGGCCACCGATAGCGCCGCAGACAAGCGCCAGGCTCAACTGGAATATGAAAACTTCACCGGCTGGTTCATGGACCCGATCTTCAAGGGCCACTACCCGCCGCTGGCGCTGGAAGTGTATGGCGATGCCGCCCCTAAAGTGCAGGATGGCGACTTTGAAATCATCGGCCAGAAGATCGACTTCCTGGGCGTGAACTACTACTTCCGCGCCTGGTGCTCGACTGACACTCCGAAGATTCCGGAACCATGCGAACTGGGCCGGACTGACATGGGCTGGGAAATCTACCCGAAGGGCCTGACTGACCTGTTGCTGCGTTTGAAGCGTGAATACGCTGACCTGCCCCCGATCCTGATCACCGAAAACGGCATGGCCAACCCGGACAGCATCAAAGACGGTGCGGTCAATGACCCGCAACGGATCGACTTCCTGCAACGCCACCTCTCGGCCCTGAAAGATGCCATGGATGCTGGCGTGGATATCCGCGGTTACTTCGAGTGGAGCCTGCTGGATAACTTTGAATGGGATTCGGGCCTGTCCAAGCGTTTTGGCATCGTGCACGTGGATTACCAGACCCAGAAGCGTACGCTCAAAGACAGCGCACACTGGTACCGTGAGTTCATCAGCCAACAGAAAAAAGGCTGAGCACCATGTCTGCCATTTCACTGAAGAACATCAAGAAGGCCTACGGCGATAACGCGCCGGTGATTGATGGCCTGGATCTGGAAGTCAAAAAGGGCGAATTTGTCGTGTTCGTCGGCCCGTCCGGCTGCGGCAAATCCACCCTGTTGCGCATGATTGCCGGTCTGGAAGACATCACCGGTGGTGACCTCTTTATCGAGGGTGAACGCGCCAACGACCTGCATCCGTCCGAACGCGGCATTGCCATGGTGTTCCAGAGCTACGCCCTGTACCCGCACATGACCGTGGGTGAGAACATGGGCTTTGCGCTCAAGCTCTCCGGCATGGACAAGGCCAAAATCAAAGAGGCCGTGGGCCGTGCCGCAGAAGTGCTGCACATCACCCACCTCTTGAACCGCAAGCCGGCCGCGCTCTCGGGCGGTCAGCGTCAGCGGGTAGCCATCGGCCGCGCCATTGTGCGTCAGCCCAAGGTGTTCCTGTTTGACGAGCCGTTGTCCAACCTGGACGCCTCTTTGCGCGTGCAAATGCGGATCGAACTGGCCCGCCTGCACCGCGAACTGGGCACCACCATGGTTTACGTCACGCACGACCAAGTCGAAGCCATGACCCTGGGCAACCGCATTGCCGTGTTCAACCAGGGCAAGCTGGAGCAAGTCGGCGCGCCGATCGAACTCTACAAAGAGCCCAAGAGCACCTTCGTCGCCGGTTTCCTCGGTTCGCCCAAGATGAACTTCCTCGCTTGCCAGACTACCGGCGGTGTAGCCGGTAACCTGTTGCTCAAGGTGGGTAGCGAACAGCGCCTGACGCTGGATCGCGCGGCCGGGGCAGAAGTGCCGGAAGAAGTCACGTTGGGTATCCGTCCGGAACACGTGCGCGTGGTCTCGGCGGGTGATGGCCTGCAAGCGCGGGTTGATCTGGTAGAAAACCTGGGCGATACGCAACTCATCCACACTGCTGTAGCAGGGTGTGCTGAGCCGTTCTCTATCCGCTTGCCGGGTGACAGCGACGTGCCGCGCGTGGGCGAGACCGTTGGTCTGCGCATTGAGTCGAGCCGCGCACTGTTGTTTGATCGCGGCGGCCGCGCGCTGGAACTGGTCTGATCAACGTGCAGTTTCGTATCATGCAAGGCCCCGCGTAAGCGGGGCTTTTTCTTTTATGATATTGGTGCGCACGGTGCGGTAGCCTCCTGGCCGTGCTGCGCTCACTTGCCGTACCACTTGTACTGTCTGTGTTCGCGCGCCTTGCCATCAGGCTGCCGCGCCGTGCACAAAGGGGCGGTGTCCTGGCTATTTTATTTGAAGTGGTGTCATGTCTCGTTTTGTTGTGATCTCTTTGATTTATCTTCTTTGCGCAGCAGTCGTCGAGGCCGCTCCGGCTGCGCCCACCGTCGGCGCGCCCTTTGCCGTGACGGGCGAACGGGTGACCACGCAAATCCCCAAGGGCTGGAAACTGGCCTGGATGCAAGGCGATCCGGCCGGTGGCTTTATGGCGGAATACGTGCCGGAAGCCGAAGACATCAACCACTGGCGCGGTGAATATCTGGCCATTGCGCGCTTCCCATACCCCTCTGCCACCGTGCTCAAGCAAATGGCAGATAAAAAGGTGCATCTGTCTGAAGTGGCACTCACCCAGTTCATGACCGCCACCCAAGCCGGCTGTGGCGGCAAGCGGGAAGAAACCTCACACGGTCTGAACCAGATTGATGGTTTGCTGTTTGCGGTCAGCGGCGGCTTTTGTGACAAGCTCGAACCCAACGCCCCGTTTGGTGAAGGCCAGTTTGTGGCGTTCATTGAAGGCAAAGACTTTCTGCACAAGGTGCAATACTCCTGGCGCCCCGGCAGTGCTTTTGAAGCCAGCAACAACAAACCCATGCGGCTGAGCAAGCAAAAGACGGTTGAATACCTGGAAGCCATCAAAGCCAGCCGGCTGTGCGATGGCAGTTACAAGGCGTGTAGCGGGAATTTCCGGTAATCCCTGGCCTGGGGCTTCCGGTTACACCGCTGCTCTTACCGGCAGAGGCCACCGGCGGTGGTCGGCCCTCAGCGGCCCCCCGGATTCCGGCTCAGGGCCGGAATGACGAGTTAGCGGGATGCGCGTTGAATTGGCAGTGGCAGTGGCAGTGGCAGTGGCAGTGGCAGTGGCAGTTGGTGTTGCCGTTGCCGTTGGGGTTGCTTTTGACTTTCTCCCCCATTAAAGCCAAGCGCCGAAGGAGTGGAGGGAGACCCCAGGCTCCCGACCAACCGAGGAAAGCCCGGTGCGCGTGCGAATCTTTGATTTGCTCAGCCATAGCCGCCCGGCTGGGGTCGCCTTTCTTTGGTTACTTTCTTTGGGGCCGCTGAGGTCGGGAATGACGAATTAGTGGCAGGCGGCCCGTTTCATGCTTGCAGATAGGGCCCCCCGAATTCCCGTCCCGCTGGGCCTTCATCCCGGCTATGAACTATCTGACCTGCCAATCTGCGTAAAATACTTTCCCTCCGCCGCATCCAGTGCTTCTCCTGTCGCGTAAGTACCTGCAGGTAGCAAAAAGCTGCCAGCAACATCTACAAAACCGGAGAAACCAAAATGCGTAAACCAGCTTTGATTGCGGCACTCGGTCTGGCCTTGGCGTTACCCTTGGCATGGGCTGATAGCACGGTGATGGTGGGTGGACAATCCATGTTCCCCTCCAAAGATATTGTCGATAACGCGGTGAACTCAGCCGATCACACCACGCTTGTGGCCGCGGTGAAGGCCGCAGGGCTGGTGGATGCGCTCAAGGGTAAAGGCCCGTTAACGGTGTTCGCGCCCACCAACGAAGCCTTTGGCAAGCTACCAGCCGGTACGGTGGATAACCTCGTCAAACCGGAAAACAAGGCCACCTTGACCAAGGTGCTGACCTACCACGTGGTGGCGGGCAAATATGATTACGCCGCGCTCTCTGCTGCCATCAAGGCCGGTGGTGGTCATGCCGAGTTGCCGACATTGGAAGGCGGCAAGCTCAGCTTCATGTGGAACGGCCCGCGCAATATTGTGGTCAAGGACGAAGGCGGGCACGTGGCCAATATCTCTACCTACGATGTCACGCAATCCAATGGGGTGATTCAGGTGATTGATACGGTGCTGATGCCCAATTGACGAGCAAGCGCATGACAAAGCCCCGCACAAGCGGGGCTTTTTGCTGTCGGGCTTGGTGTTGCGCGTGGGCTGGCCCATTATCAAAATACGCGTGATAACGAGGCCCACCATGCTTGATGATGCTGAAAGCCGCTCGGCAGACCGCTTGCAACGACAGATCGACAAGCTGCGGGTGCAGATGGAACTGATGCATATCAGCTTTGACGCATTGATTGAAACCATCCAGGACGAAGAGGTGCTGGAGGAGTTCAAAAAACGCGCGATCAGCCGCATTCGCCTGCGCCTTGATGCCCTGCGGCGGCATGACAGCAATGAACAAGCCGTACTCAATACCACGGGGCTGAATCTGGATGAACAAACCCTGGATGGCCTGCGTCGGGCCGTGGCGCTGAAGCGGGCGCTGGAAACCGAACTGGATCGCCTTTGGGCTGCGCGGGATTACGAGACTGATCGCAAGTAACCCCGTGCCTTGTCTTGCTTGCGGTTAAAGGGTCTCGCCTACATCAATGCGGTTGCCATCCGCATCGGCAAACACAAAACAGCGCATGCCAAAATCTGCATCACGCAGGGCCTTGATGATGCGGACTTTGTGTTGCAGCAGATGCTGGTACAGCGTGGCAGCGTCGCCCACCAGCAGATGGGCAAGATTGCGGACCGTCGCTTTGTGTTGTTTGTCCAGCGCCAGGTGCAGTTCTGCCGCATCCTTTTTAAGAATGACAAACCCCACGGGGTCGCCATTTTCAAAGACTTTGGTGAATCCAAGGATGCCGGTATAGAAGGCGACTGCCCGGTCCATATCAGTGACAGGCAGGGTGGGGGCAAGACGGCCAAAAGTGACTGCGGGAGAAACAGCGGATGTCATGTGACGCTCCTTGCGGCAGCACGCCGTTCGGGCTAGGCGGTGCTCAGTGCCGGGCGCGATCTGCTGATGAGCGGAGCGGTGTCCGCATGGTGTGCCGATTATAGCGTTGATGCGGTTGTCATGGACATCCGCCCCTGAATAGGTGACGTAAGCGAGATGGGCCACCCGCTTGCCCGCAGCGCACTCCAGGTCTAGTGTTAGATGATCAGATGCAGGCCAAAACACACCCCGGAGCAGCTCAATGCCCGATTCAGAACACGCTCACAACATCACACCGACCATCACCCCAGCTCAGGAATCCCCAGGCTCGCCGGAGGTGGCGACGCAAGATCATTATCTAGGGAGCGCATTCGGGTTGCTGGTAGCCGGCTTGGCAACCATGGGCTTGCAATGGTTTTACCGGCGGAAAAATCGTCAGTCCGTATTAAAAAACGGATAAGAAAGTCATCCATGTCTTAAGCGTTACAGCCACTGCGGCGCCAATACAAATCGCACAGAGAGCGTCTCGCCTGGTTGCAGCCACGCGCCGCCGACCTTACCTGGGTGCTGATCGGTCAGATTCAGCCAGTCAGTGCAATTGCTGACGGGCTCCATGCAAAAGTGGTCCAGATCTGGCGGCACATACAACACAAAGAAATCCAGCGGCGCATCGGCCTGCATGACCAGCCGCGCGCCGCGCTGCGGCCAGGTCACGCTGGCCTGGCGGCTCCAGCCGGTAAAGTTGTTGTCCAGCACCACCTCATCAATCAACTGCCCCTGACGTAGCACATCCAGTAAACCAGGTTGTTCCAGCCGGGTAGGCATGATTTCTGCGTCTGCGGCCCACATGGCCTCGACATCCGTCTGCACCAGTGTATCGGCTGCGCGCAAAAAATACGGGTGATGCCCCAACCCCGCCGGCATGGCGGCGGTATCGGTATTGGTCAGCGCCATGCGCACCGTCAGGCCCTGCCGTGTCAGTTCAAAGCGCTGGCTGGCATGAAACGACCATGGCCAGTCTCCCCGTGCGTATTGCAGCGTGAGCGTGGCCGTGTTGACGGTCATGGACGCCACCTGCCAGGGCAGCCGCCAGCCGTGGCCATGCAAGGTGTGCGGCGAGTCGCTCATATTGGCCGCCATGTTCAGCGGGCGCTCTCCGGCAGCGGCCTGACCATTGCGGATACGGTTGCAAAACGGCAAGAGCGGAAAACTCCCCATCAGCAGCGGGTTGGCTTCATCCAGGCTTTGCACGGTGCCTGGCCGCAGCCAGTGGATTTCTTTGTCTTGATGGGTTGAGAAATAGCGGTAAATGCTGCCGCCCACTGCGGGGGCCAGCAATAGCGTTTGCTCTGCGCAAGACAGCCGGATCAGCGCAGGGGCAAGGGCAGGGTCGGTGGGTAGTGCAGTCAGCGGCATGGCAGAGTCCACAGGGTGTTTTACGCCGTCTTGCGGCGCTCTTGAGTGGATTCTAACAATGTTTTTATAAATTATTACTAATAATATTGGTTGTTTGTGGTGCGCATATCAGCAATAAGGCGGAAAAAACCGGGGTAATCGCATATCATGGCGTTTGAAAACAGGCGCTGGCGCTTATGCCGCCGGCTCTGAGCGACCGGCTCAATGGCATTGGTCGGGGCGGGTGTGTGGTGCCGTCACGACTGTTGCGGGTTCTGTCTGTCGTCTCTTTACCAGGATCGCTCAATGGCCAGTCCAACCCGAAAAACAGAAAAACTGCCGCAACGCCGCCCCACGATGACCGACATCGCCAAATCGGCGGGGGTATCGCAATCCACGGTCTCACTGGTGCTCAACAACAATGTGGGCAGCGCCAAACTCTCGGAAAAAACCCGCGCAAAGGTGCTGAAAATAGCGGCGGAACTGGGTTACCGGCTGACGCATCGCACTACTGCCGCCCCTCAGCGCGGGCGCAACATGATTGGTTATATCGTCGATTCCATCTCTACCAGTCCGCACCCGGTGGTGAGTGTGGATGGCGCGCGGGACGCCGCGTGGGAGCACGATTGTGTGCTGTCCGTGTTTGCCACGCGCGGCGATCCGGAAGTCGAAGAAGCCACCATCAACGCGCTGCTGGCCAACCCCACGCTGGTGGGGGTGGTGTACTCCACCATCTTTACCCGCAAGGTCGAAGTGCCCGAAGCGCTCAAGCGTGTGCCGACCGTGTTGCTCAATTGCTACACCGATGAGCGCAACTTCAGTCACGTGGAGCCCGGTGAGGTGGGCGGCGGCCATAACGCCACGGAATACCTGATTAACGCAGGTCATACGCGCATTGGTTTTATTAATGGCGAGCCGTGGATGGATGCGGCCAAAGACCGCTTTAAAGGCTACCGCCAGGCACTGGCCACGGCCGATCTGCCGTTTGACCCACGCCTGGTGCGTGACGGTGACTGGATGAGCGGCACCGGCTTTGAACAAACGCTCTCGCTGATGGCCGAACCACGCCCACCCACAGCCATTTTCTGTGCCAATGACTTGATGGCGCTGGGCGCGCTGGAAGCCTTGAAACAGCTGGGTCTGAAGGCGCCAGACGATGTCGCCATCATGGGTTATGACGATCAGGAAATCGCCCGCCATACCCACCCGCCGCTCACCACCGTACTCCTGCCCAACTATGAAATGGGGCGTTGGGCTGTTGATACGCTGATTGCAGAGGCCGCATCGCCGGAAGACGCGGCGACACAGGGGGCGCAGCGCAAGCGTCATATCAAGATGGAATGCCCGCTTGTGGTGCGGGAATCAGTCGCGTGCCCGCAATCTGATCAGGCCTGATCAATAATATTTGACAAATATTATTAATGAACCAAGAATCACCTCGTAGTCCAAAAACAAGAAGTACATTTTGCGAATGACGTTCCCCGAGGAGGTTCATGATGCGAGTACGATCTGCTGGTCTGGCCGTTCTGGTTGCCAGTTTTGCATTGGCCACGGCCAGCGCCATGGCTGACGGTGTGCCCAAGCTGCCCCAGAAAGCCAGCTACAAAGTCGGTTTTGCCCAGACTGAAAGCAACAACCCCTGGCGCATTGCCGAAACCCAAAGCCTGAAAGACATTGCCGGCAAGTGTGGCTGGACACTGGTGTATACCGATGCAGCCAGTTCTGCTTCCAAACAGGTGGCCGATGTGCAATCCATGATTGCGCAAAAGGTTGATCTGATTGTGCTGGCCCCGCGTGAAGAAAAACCGCTGGTGCCTGCGGTGATGGCGGCCAAGAAAGCCGGTATTCCGGTGATCGCCATTGACCGTGATCTGGACCAGAGCGTGGCCAAACCGGGTCGTGACTATGTGACCTTCATTGGTTCTGACTTTGTCGATCAAGGCCACCGCGCCGCGGAATGGCTGATCAAGGCCACGGGCGGCAAGGGCAAGATCATTGAACTGGAAGGCACCACCGGTTCTTCCCCCGCCAACAACCGCAAGAAGGGTTTTGACGACACCGTCAAGAAGCAGCCTGGCATGCAGATCATTGCCAGCCAGGATGGTGACTTTGCCCGCGACAAGGGTCGTCAGGTCATGGAGTCCCTGCTGCAAGCGCACCCGGATGTGACCGCTGTGTATGCCCATAACGACGAAATGGCCATGGGCGCCATTGCCGCACTGGAAGCCGCTGGCAAGAAGCCGGGTAAAGACGTGATCGTGGTGTCGATTGACGGCACCAAGGACGCACTGCAAGCCATTATCGATGGCAAGCTGGGCGCCACCGTTCAATCCAGCCCGTTCTTCGGCCCGATCTCTTGCAAGACCGCGCAAGACTACGCTGCGGGCAAGAAGATTCCGGCGTGGGTGAAGGTTGAAGACAAGTTCTTTGACAAGAGCAACGCCAAGGAAAACCTGGCCAACGCCTTCTGATCATTGATCGTCGGCCGGATTGGGTGTTGTCGTGTCGCTGCCAAAAGTGGCGCGGCAACACCTGGCCTGGCAAGACGGACTGGCGCGCATGGGACTCTGGTCGGGTCTCCTCCATGTGCACAGGCTGGTTCTGTCTTCCTCTCTCAGGCCGGCTTGCCGGCCCTTTTTTTACCTGGCGGCAAACCGGCACCACTTCGTGCTGACAGAAAAATCCATAGCGGATAGCAAAGCTGTCCTGCCAGACCATAATCAAACCATGCATGTCATGTGTAGCGCCCGCATCAGGCACTACACCGGCCGCCCACACAGCCAGCAAGGCTGGAGGATTCATGACGCAGACCGCACCATTGCTGCAGATGCATAACATCAGCAAGGCGTTTTCCGGCGTGCCTGCACTCAGGCAGGCGCGGCTTTCTATTGCTGCCGGAGAAGTACATGCGCTGATCGGGCAGAACGGCGCCGGCAAATCCACCCTGATCAAGATTCTGACCGGTGCGTACAAGCGCGACGCGGGCGAGATCCTGTTTGCTGGCGAGCCCGTCAACTTTACGACGCCACTGCAGGCACAGAAGGGTGGTATCAGCACCATTTACCAGGAACTCAATCTCATCCCGCTCAGAAGCGTGGCGGAGAACATTTTTCTGGGGCGCGAGCCGCGCAAATACGGCCTGATTGACTGGCCGCGCATTCACGCCGACGCCCAGGCGCTGCTGGATAAACTGGGTATCGTGGCAGACGTGCGTTTGCCTTTGAACCAGTGCAACACGGCCACCCAGCAAATGGTGGCGATTGCCCGCGCAGTGTCTTTGCACGCCCGGCTGGTCATCATGGATGAGCCGACATCGTCGCTGGATGAACAAGAGGTCGAAACCCTGTTCCGGGTCATCCGCCAGTTGAAGGCGGACGGCGTCTCGGTAATTTTTGTCAGCCACCGGCTGGATGAACTCTACGCCGTGTGCGACCGCGTGACGGTCATGCGGGATGGTCAGACCGTCGCCGAAAAAACCATGCAAGAGCTGGATAAACTGCAACTGGTGACCACCATGCTGGGCCGTGAACTGGCGAGCACCGTGGCGCAGGCGGCCAGCGAAGACGTAAAGCCAGATGAAACCCGCACGCCCACGGTAGAGATCAAATCGCTCAAGAGTGGTGTGCGCGTCAATGACGCCAGTATGGCGGTATACCCCGGCGAGATCGTCGGCCTGGCCGGTTTGCTGGGGTCTGGCCGCACGGAACTGGCGCGCTGCTTGTTTGGTGCGGATCGGGTTGACCACGGTGACATTTTGCTCAAGGGCAAAAAGCGGGCGTGGCAATCGCCCTCAGACGCCATTGCCCAGGGCGTCGCCTACCTGTCTGAAGACCGCAAGATTGAGGGCATCATTCCGGATATGTCGGTCGAAGAGAACCTGACGCTGGTGCTGTTGCCGCGTTTGGTGAAGCTGGGCGTGGTTGATCGCAAACAGCAGCAGGCGATCGTGCAGCGCTTCATTGAACGCCTGCAAATCAAGACGGCAGGGCCAAAACAGAAAATCCGGGAGCTCTCTGGCGGCAATCAGCAAAAGGTGCTGCTGGCCCGCTGGCTGTGCGCAAAGATTGATTTCCTGATGCTGGATGAACCCACCCGCGGGATCGACGTCGGCGCCAAGGCAGAAATCCTTACCCTGATCCGCGAACTGGCGGATGACGGTCTGGGCGTGCTCATGATTGCCTCGGAGCTGGAAGAACTCACCGCCTACGCCCAACGTGTAGTGGTTCTGCGTGATGGCTACACCGTACGGGAGTTAGCTGGCAGCCAGATCAACGAAGACAACATCATGGCGGCTATGGCCAACGCGACCGCCAAAGACAACACTACCGCGGAGAGAGCGCCATGACCGCACTTGCTATGCGGCTTGGTCAAAGCCGCCGTTTGATTCCATCCGGCGCATTGCTGGGTCTGGTGTTGCTGCTGGTCTTTAACCTGGCCTTCACCCAGAACTTCTTGTCGTTGCAAACCTTCAACATCAACCTGACCCAGGTGTCGACCATTGTCATTGTGGCCGTCGGCATGACCATCGTGATTGCCACTGGCGGCATTGATTTGTCGGTGGGGTCGTTGATGGCCATTTCCGGGGCGTTGGCGCCGTTGATTTTTGGCGCGCACAGCGGGCTGTTTGCCGTGCCGGTGCTGGGTATGGTCTGTGCCATTGTGTTGCCCATCCTGGCCGCTTCTGCCGGGGGTGTGCTCAACGGCACGCTGGTCACTCGGTTCAGAATCCAGCCCATCGTGGCGACGCTGATCCTGTTCATTGCTGGCCGTGGCGTGGCCCAGGTGCTGACCAATGGCAATCTGCAAACCTTCAGCAATGACACCTTTCACTGGCTGGGGTTGGGCAAGGTGCTGGGTATTCCCGCGCAGGTGATCATCATGCTGATCATTGTGGCGATTGCCGCCTGGGTGATGCGCGCCACGCTGTTTGGCCGCTATATCCTGGCCACTGGCGGTAACGAGCGTGCGGCGCGCCTGGCGGGCGTGCCAGTCGCCCGCGTGAAGATGGCCGCGTATGTCATTTGCGGGGCGCTATCGGGGCTGGCGGGGTTGTTGGTCATTGCCATCAACTCGTCGGCTGATGCCAATCTGATTGGCATGGGCATCGAACTGGATGCCATTGCTGCCGTTGCCGTGGGTGGCACGCTGCTTACTGGTGGCCGCGCCCGCATTCTGGGCACGTTGATCGGGGCGCTGATTATCCAGCTGGTGCGCTATACCTTGCTGGCTCACGGAGTGCCCGACGCTGCGGCACTGGTCGTCAAGGCTGCCATTATCCTGGCCGCCGTTTACCTGCAAAAGCGGGAGTAACCAAGTGATGTCGAAATCTTTGCAAGTGGCGGCAGGTCAGGCGCTGGATGCGCTGTCCGGCCCGCCGCAATCTTCACAGCGCAAACGGCTGCATTTTCTGCGCACCCAGGGCGTACTGGTGGCGCTGATCCTGCTGTTGATCTTTGGCGCCTGCCGTTATGACAATTTCCTGGGCGCGTACAACGTGCTCACGCTCCTGCGTTACAACACCATGTTCGGGCTGATTGCCGTGGGCATGGCGTTTGTCATCATGACCGGCGGGATTGATCTTTCGGTGGGGACTACCGCAGCGCTATCGAGCGTGATTTCCGCCATGCTCAGCCCGCATGGCATCTGGCTGGGGCTGGCCGGTGGCGTGGGGGCAGGGCTAGTCATCGGGCTGGTGAATGGCCTGGCCATTACCCGGCTGAAAATCCTGCCGTTCATTGTCACGCTGTGTACTTTTCTGGCGGCGCATGGTCTGGCGTTGCTGTTTGCCGGTAACCAGTCGGTGTCAGTATCGTGGGACAGCGGTTTTACCACCTTTGGCCAGGGGGATTTTCTGGGCTTCCCCATTCCGGCGTGGATCGGCGGCCTGGCGTTTATTGCTGGATCATTGTTGCTGAACTTCAGTGGCTTTGGCCGCACTGTGCTGGCCATTGGCGGCAACGAAGAAGCCGCCCGCCTGATGGGTCTGCCGGTAGAGCGCGTGAAGTTTCTGGTGTACCTGTTGAGTGGCGCATTGGCGGGCGTAGCCGGGGTCATCCTGGCCTCCCAATTTGGCGCAGGCCAACCCAATGAAGGTAACGGTTGGGAGCTATTTGCCATTGCCGCCGTAGTAGTGGGCGGCACGCGCCTGACTGGCGGTGAGGGCTCTATTGGCGCCACGTTATCCGGGGTGCTGCTGTTGGGGTTGATCTTCAATATCCTGAACTTTGAAAACGGCAAGGGCGTGATCAGCCTGTCGGCGTATTGGCAGTCCGTGATCCGCGGTGTGTTTTTGCTGATTGTGGTGATCTTGCAAGCGCGCCTGGCAAAGAAAGAGAAAGATTTATAGCCGCACGCGCAGGGTGGATTGCTCCGCGATCCACCCTGCAGACATTAAGTAATGAGAAAGTGCTTGATGGAGTGCCGGCTGTACCTGATCGCCACATGCCATTCTGTACATCTCACCTCGCTGCTGAACACGCTAGAATCACCGTGTCCCTACTGCGGAACCGGCCATCTTGTCTGCATCCCCCCTGATTACCACTGAACGCCTTACCTTGCGCTGGCTTACCGCCGCTGATGCGCCGTTCATTTTTGACCTGCTCACCAACCCTTCCTGGTTGCAGTACATCGGCGATAAAGGCTTTAAATCCGTCGATGATGCACGCAACTACATAGAAACCGGGCCAATTGCCATGTATGAGCGCTGCGGCCACGGTCTGTACCTGGTTGAGCGCAAAGAGGATGGCGCGCCGCTGGGCTTGTGCGGGCTGATCAAGCGCGACGGGTTGGACGACGTGGATATCGGCTACGGCTTCATGCCGCAATTCTGGGCGCAAGGTTACGCGCTGGAATCCTCACTGGCCGTGCTTGAGTACGGATATCAGACGTTGCGCTTGCCGCGCATCGTGGCGATTACCTCGGACGATAACCCGGCCTCCATGCGCTTGCTGGAAAAACTCGGCCTGCGTCATACCGCCAACGTGCGGCTGGCCGCCATTGACGAAGACATGTTGCTGTACACCCCGGCGGACGGCTTATGCATCTGAACAATATCCCGTTTGGCACCACAGACTGGTCCACTATTGCACCCACCGAACACGCGGGCGAACAGGGCAAGGCCTTCTGGCGTACGCAGCAATTTGGCGACATCCGCGTACGGATGGTCGAATACACGCCAGGTTACATGGCGGATCACTGGTGCGTGAAAGGCCACATTCTCTTGTGTCTGGAAGGCGAACTTCACACCGAACTGGCCGATGGCCGCGTATTTACGCTCAAGCCTGGCGTGAGCTATCAAGTGGCGGACAATGCTGAACCGCATCGCTCGTATACGGATGTCGGCGCACGGTTGTTTATTGTGGATTGAAGGTGGCAGCGAACATGACCCGACCTGATTTCATCAAACACTGGCAAGAAATCCAGCAACCGGCCGAGGGCAATTCCTACCCGGATAGCCAGGAGATTTTTACGCTCTCGTCTTCGTTCAGCCCGGCCTTCGGACTGGAGCGGATTGGCATTCACCACGAAGTCTTGCCGCCCGGCCGGCGCACCTGTTGGCCGCATGCAGAGAAAACCGAAGAAGAGTTTGTCTACGTGATTGAAGGCTCGCCAGATGCCTGGATCGATGGCGTGTTGCACCGGCTGAAAGCGGGCGATGCCGTGGGCTTCAAACCGGGCACGGGCATTGCCCATGTGTTCATCAACAACACTGAAGAACCGGTGCGTTTGTTGGTGGTGGGTGAACACAAACGACCAGATAACCAGGTGCATTACCCGCTTAACCCCGCGCATAACGCAAAAATTGGCGATGCACACTGGGCGGATGCGCCGACGAAATTGCAGGGTGATCACGACGGGTTGCCGGATCAATTGCGCGCGTCCAACGGGCCGTTCTGATGGTGTGATCTAATAAAAAAGCGGACCAGTCGGTCCGCTTTTTTATTTTGCAGGCTGGATGCCAATGGCGGCTAGATCATGCCACTTTCGCCGGCGTTGGCTTCACAATCCATGCATTGAACGCCACCACGGCCATCAGCAAACCGGTGCACCCCAAGGCGATGGGCAGCGAGGTAGCGCGGGACAAAAAGCCAATTGCCGCCGGGCCGGCCAGAATGCCGGTGTAACCGCACATGGTGACCAGCGGCATGGCTGTGCTGGCCGGTACGCCAGGAATGCGGGCGGAGGCACTGAACAGCACCGGCACCACGTTGGATGCGCCCATGCCCACCAGCACAAAGCCACACAAACTCAGCCACACCCAAGGTGCGGTGACGATCACGCCAAGGCCAATGGCTGCCAGCAAACCGCCAATGAACACGATCTTTTGCGGGCCCAGATGGTGGTTGATCCAGTCCCCAGTCAGCCGCCCGCCGGTCATGGCCAGCGAGAATGCGGCATAACCCAGGCCGGCGCCGGCTTCATCCATGCCGCGTTCAAAGCGCAGGAACACCGCACCCCAGTCCAGCATGGCGCCTTCAGTCAGGAAACCGAAGAAACACAGCATGCCCAGCAGCCAGACAATACCGTGCGGCATGCGGAACCGTTGGTGTTCTTCATGCTCCGGTTCGGTTTGTTCGTGCGGTAAAAAGTGGCGGGACTGATGCAGCGTGGCTGCGGTAAAGGCAATGCCGACAAGGGTAGCGATCAGGGTCATCGACATACCCACCTTCAGCAGCGCCGCGACGCCCACACCACCCAGCAAACCGCCAAGCGAGAATAAACCGTGGAACGAGGACATCAACGGTTTGCCGGCTTGCAACTCCACAAACACGGCCTGGTTGTTCATGGCTACGTCCACCATGCCCAGCAGCGCCCCAAACAGGAAGAGGGCGGCAGCCAGCATAACGGGGTCTGGCGCAATGGCCAGCAACGGTACAGAAACCACCATGGCCGCGCCGGAGACCAGCAGCACTTTGCCGCTGCCATAGCGCTTCATCAGCCAGCCGGTGGCGGGCATGGCCAGCATGGCACCACAGCCCAGGGCCAGCAACACGCTACCCAGGGCGGCATCGTTCAGGTTCAGGCGCAGTTTGGCAAACGGCACCATCGCCGCCCAGGTGGCGTTGGCAATGCCGGTCAGCAAAAACAGCAAGCGTGTGGCGGTGCAAGAAGGTTGCCAGCCCAGAGCGCTGGCGGTGTCTTTCGGTTTCATGCGATTTCCAGTGCGGAGAGTTTCAAGCGGCGGTCAGGCCGCTCTTGTTGTGCAAGGCGCGGGGATTTGCTTGCATTTGACATATTCTTATTCGGCGCGCAGGACGTTGATTCCTGCATCAGCCAAACTTGTTCCTGATTCAGCCTGGCGCACCAGAATTTGCGCATCGGCGTCATGTTCGATCACGAGATGCGTCACCTCGGTCAGCGGGGCAATCAGAAACGGTGCGCCCGTGCCCAGCTTTTCATTGGTGGCCACGGCCACGATGGCGCCGCTGCTGGAAACCAGTTGTCGTTTGAATGCCACGTCTTCAATGTGACCGCCGCCCAGGCCCGATTCGGCACTGATGGCGCAAATGCCCAGAAAGCACAAATCCGGCCGCATCTGCTGGACGTCCAGCAAGGCGCTGGCCCCCAGGGTGCCGCCAGTTTGGTGATCCAGCGTGCCGCCGATCATGATCACGCGCAGGTCTTCCCGGCCGATCAGTGCAGCGGCAATGGCGGGGGCGTTAGTGGCGACGGTCAGGCCAATGTCTTCTGGCAACAGGTGGGCGATGGCCAGATTGGTGCTGCCGGCGTCCAGAAACACAAATTGTCCGCCCTGGATCAGCCGCACGGCCGTCCGCGCAAGCCGTTCTTTGCGGGCCAGGTTTTCTGCGTTGCGTTCCTTGATGGGTTTGCCGGTGGCAGACATGGCAATCGCGCCACCGTAGACACGCTGACATTCGCCATTAGCGGCCATTTCCCGCAGGTCACGGCGGATGGAATCTTCAGAAACTGCAAATTCCTGAGCCAGTTCTGCGGCCAGCACACGGCCATCTTGCTGTAAGCGTTCGCGGATAATCTGGTGCCGATCTACCGGCAAAGCGGTTCCTGACTTAAAACGTTCACGGCGCTCGTCGACGCTCATGGCAAACTTCCCGAAAAATGATCACCAGAAAAGCCCGGTTTCACTAATCGTGCATCAATGTTGATCATCGTGCAAATTTATTTGCACGATTTGCCGTGTTTCTGCCGCTTTTTTTGCCTGTTTTTTCCTGTTTTGGGTCAATAGTGCAAGAAAACATGACATGTGCAACTATGTAAAAAGCAACCAGGCCGACATGTAACGCGGATGTTTGTATCCGTCCCAATGCAAATTTGTACCGCCGCGTGTCAAACGCGCGCAGGACATTCGACGCTACATTTACGAGACTGTCAGTTTTCAACCGCATTGCATAATGCGCGCCGGCCGGGCCTGTCGCCCGTGCACATGTCTTTGGCAAAAATTCAAAAAACATGCACGCACACATCACAACAAGCTTGAGATCAGGGTTGGGGAAAGCGCAGATGCTGGCCGCGGCCAGTGTCGGGCTGCTGGCATTGGCAGGATATTGCGGCGGCTGGCTGGCGGTAGTGTTGTGCGCCTTGTTGTACATGGTGGTGTTTAGCCTGGTACTGGCCTGGCGTGCCTGGGCGTTGCCACGCAGCACCCCGGATGCTGGGCCGTTGGCGGATCTGGCCCATGAATTGCGCTCACCCCTGACGGTGCTGGCCGGCGAAATCGAAGCCATGCAAATTGGTTTGCGCCAGCCGGATGCCCAGACTCTGGACGCCATGGCAGGTGAGGTTCACCGCTTGTCCCGCCTGCTGCAGGATCTGGACCGCCTGTTGGGACATAGCCGTACGCCAGAAGTGGCGCCGATGCATGTCATTGACGTCGGCAACGTCATTGAGCAATTGCTGCAACGGCATCGGCTCGCCTTGCAACAAGCGGGATTGTCGGTCTCGCTGACGCGGCAATCGGTGCCGGGCGTTATTGGCGATGCACTGCGGCTGGAGCAGTTGTTCACCAATCTGTTGCAAAACAGCTTGCGTTATACCGATGCCCCGGGGCAAATCCTGATCCGGGTTGAGGCTGCCGCGGGCGGCGTAGTGCAAGTGACCTGGGAAGACAGCTCGCCCGGTGTGCCAGGCCAGGCCTTGCCGCGACTGACCGAGCGTTTTTACCGGGTGCCAGGTCACGGCATTGCGCATCCGCATGCCAGTGGCTTGGGATTGGCGATTGCCCGTGCCATTGCCGAAGCGCACAGCGCAACTTTGCAGGCGCGCCATAGTCAGTTGGGTGGTTTGTGCTGGGTGTTGCGTATTGAAGCTCAAGAGGAAGTGATCCATGAAGCCAGTCGTATTGCTGGTTGAAGATGAGGCCCCGGTCGCCAGTTTGCTGCTCGACTACCTTGCCAGTGATGGTTTCGAGCCAGTCTGGCAACCCAGTGGCAGCGCAGCGCTGGACTGGCTGGCCCGCAATGAGGCCGCACTGGTGTTGCTGGATCTGGGCTTGCCAGATATTCCCGGCATGGAGGTTTGCCGGCGCGTACGGCAGGCTTCTGGTTTGCCCATCATCATGTTGACCGGCCGGGATACCGAGATGGATCGCGTGCTGGGGCTGGAACTGGGCGCAGACGATTATGTGTGCAAGCCCTTCAGTCTGCGTGAGGTGGCCGCACGTGTGCGTACGGTGCTACGCCGAGGTCAGCCTGCACCTGCCACGCGGGAAACGCTGACCCTCGATGACGACAGTGGCCGTGCGCATGTGGGTGGACGGGATGTGCAGCTGACGGTGGTGGAGTTCCAGCTCTTGCGGCTGATGGTGGTGCGGCCCGGACGCTTGTTCTCTCGCGCCCAGTTGATTGACGGCATGTACGCAGATGGCCGCGTGGTGACCGAGCGCACGGTGGATAGCCATATCCGCAAAATCCGCCAGAAGCTCGCGGCTGTGGCACCGGACCATGAGTTTATCCAGTCCGCTTATGGTGCGGGTTACCGCTTTGAAAGTACGCCGCGACGCAATGGCGCGGTATTGCCTGCCGGTACACCCTGCCTCGTCTGAGGCGATCTTCGTTCCCGGTTTCTCTCATTGGGTTTACGTCCGGCCCGGCCGTCCGCGTGGTGAAGCGCGGGCGCCGGGCCGTTGATCATTCGTGCTGATCGCGCACGACTTTCACATTGTTTGCACATTTGCTGCGCAATTGCTTTGCACACTTCGGGCATAGCGTAACGGGCCTATGGCCCCGATTGTGGAGTGAGGCAAACGTGGCAAACCAGGACTTGAGCGAAGTCAGACACCGACTGTGCCAAGCCGCGTGCGTGGCCAGCCTCATGGCCTTGGGCGCGTGTTCCAGCGGGCCCACTTCCATCGTAACCCGACCCGTGCGCGCGTTGCCCCAGCCGACATTGATGGCCATGGATAACCAGGGTTCCATTTTCCAGGCGGCCACAGCGCAAATGCTGTACGAAGAAGCGGTCGCCAGCCGGGTGGGCGATACGCTCACCATCCAGATCCAGGAAAGCCTGACCGGCAGCAATAAATCCAACACTAGTGCCAGCAAGAACGGCAACGTCGCCTTCAAGGGGCCGGGGTCGACCTCGTCTATGGGCGGCGTGATCAAAGAGTTGTTTGACCTGAACGTGACTTCTACCGGCTCGGATTCTTTCAAAGGCACCGGGTCGACCGACAACGCCAATACCATGACCGGCACCTTGTCTGTGTCAGTGATTGACGTCTTGCCCAACGGCTTGCTGGAAATCGCCGGCAGCAAACGCATCGCGGTGAATGGGGATCTGAACCAGTTGCGTTTTTCCGGGCTCGTTAAAAAACGCGATATCAAAGCCGGCAACGTGGTCTCGTCCCAAAAGGTGGCAGACGTGCAACTGGAGCAAGTCGGGCAGGGCGTGGTGGCAGACGCCAATACAGTGGGCTGGCTGCAGCGCACCTTCATGAGCGTGCTGGGTTTCGATTGATGGTGCGCCTCTCTACCCGGTTATGCAGCGCATTGACCCTGCTGCTGTTGCTGTCTGGCTGCGTTGTGGTGCCGACCATTCCGGTGGGCGAGCTGGTTGCCGCGACGGCAGACGGCATTGCCACGGTGACCTCTGCGGCCAGTGGTGGTGGCAGCAATCAGCCCTTTGAATATACCCGGCCTTATCTGTCGCTCAAGGAAGTGTGCATTGACTGGAATGAAGTCGTGGCCGTGCCGGATTTTGTACCTTCAGTGCAATTGCTGCTCAAGCGCTATGGCGTAGAGAGCCGGGTTTATTCGCCTGGCACTGCGCCCATCGGGTGTGCCGAACTTACCTATACGGCGACCCGCAAGTGGGAGCGCCGTTTTGGCCGGGATGAAGATTCTTCCTACATGGCCAGCGCCTCTTTAACGCTGCGCCGTAATGGCCAGTTGCTGGGGAGCGCCACCTATGAATCGGGCAATTACGGTTTTGATAAATGGAAGAACACCGGGGCCAAGCTGGCACCCGTGGTCGATACCTTGCTGGCCGGTAATTAGCGCCATTCACCAAACCCTGTTGACGGCATTCACGCGGATTGGGTGTTCTGTTTTTGTGTCATGAGCCTTGCCAACAGGGTTTGGTGAGTGGCGCCCGGTAGCCAGAGGTGTTTTGGCTTGCGGGGCGCCATTTTGCGCCCCTGGCGCTTTTTTAACCTGGAGAGTCTCTATGTCACTCACTGTGGGTTCATCCCTGCCGCCGACCGCACGGCCTGCGGCAACCAGCCGCCCGGCTACCCAGCAGCAGCCACGCGCAGAAACCGCGCCAGCAGCCAGCACGTTGCCGACGAGTGCTGCTGCGCCGGCTGCGGCCAGCACTTCAGCTGTGAACGTGCGCGTTTAAGCACACCATCTAGTAAGCGGTTCCCAGCAATCGGGTAGTTACTAGTTAGTCCCGGTCAACGGGTGACCAACAAAAAAGGCGAGCCACAAGGTTCGCCTTTTTCTTTCTGGTCGCAGGGAGGGGCCTGTCAACCCAGTTGTTTCTCTACCCAGGCCGCATAGCCATTGATGAAGTTTTGCAGGAAATCCCGGCTGCGATCCGTGGTCAGATTGCCATCTGCATCGAACATATCGCCAGCGCCACCCACGTAGGCTTCCGGTTGCTGCATGCAAGGCACATTCAGAAACACCAACGACTGACGCAGGTGATGGTTGGCACCAAACCCACCCACCGCACCCGGAGAGACACTGACCACTGCGCCGGGTTTGCCGCTCCAGACGGCCTCGCCACGCGGGCGTGAACCCACGTCAATGGCGTTTTTCAGGGCGGCCGGCACAGAGCGGTTGTATTCCGGCGTGACAAACAGCACCGCATCCGCCGCTTTCATCTCGGTACGGAACCGCACGTAGGCTGCGGGCGGGTCAATATCGATATCCTCGTTGTACAGCGGCAGATCGCCGATCTCCACAATCTGCAGCTTGAGCGAAGGCGGAGCCAGTTTAGCCAGCGCCAGTGCGGTTTTACGATTAAGCGATGCCTTGCGCAGGCTGCCAACCAGTACGGCAACGTGACGAACAGTACTCATGGAGGGTGTTCCTTTCAGGGTAACGGGGCCGCGCGGGGCGGCCATGGGCGATACGGGAGGGCACGGCCGGTGCACCGGCTTTATGACCAGTCGCTGTCTTCGTGGTCCTCGTCATCCAGTTCGTCTTCTTCTTCCAGCTCCGGATGCAGGATTTCCAGCGCTTCATCATAGGCGCTATCAAGACCCCGGCAATACTCGGGCTGATCCCAGCCTTCGCGCTCGAATGACTCGATCATCTCCAGATAGAAGTCGCGTCGCTGGTCCTTGTCGGTGACGGCCTTTTGCGCCGCAACGATCAGGTCTTCAAAAAGCTCACTGCCACCTTGCCATGACATGCGTTGATCTCCTTGAGGATTGCAGTACAGCACAAACCGGGCGACGTATGGTCTGCCAAGCGACAGACCCCGCGCCAGGCCGCGCCGTTGCTGCGATTTGAATTTCACATTTCAAACAAATGTTTACGTGCAAACCCCTACAGACACTCGTGATCAGACTCGATATGTTGCATTGCAGCAATAAAGTGGCGTAGGGTCAACCTGTTCGCGATCCAGCGTTGCCCACTGCGACAACCGGGTGCGCAAAAAGTGCAATCTGGCTGGGGTTATGTGGTTAGAGCAAGGAGACACGCATCATGCAACAACACCGTGGTTATTTGATCGAAACCAGCGCCGAGCTGGATGTAGAAACGCTGGAGTGGTACCCCACGCTCACCATTGGCCTGGCGACTGAGGGCGTAGACCCGCAACTGGTTTTTCCGTGGCAACGTGTGTCACGGCCGTCTCAATACTTTTCTGAGGCCGCTGCCAACGCAGAAGCGCTGCGTGTTGCCCGTTTCATCATTGAATCAGGTCGTTTGCCGCCGCCACGTCAGGGTGCAGGTCGCACCGCCTGACGGTAGACATGCAAAAGGCGGACCATCGGGTCCGCCTTGTTTTGTGCTTCGTCCAGCAACCGCCCGCCGTCAGCGCGCCAGTTGCAGCGCCAGGTCTGCACCCCGCGCAGTCATGTGAAACAACACATCTTCAGCCTTGCGCATGCTCGGATAGGGCCCGCCAATTTCCTCGCCATGCTGGAACAGATACAGGCCGGCAAAACGGCCGATCCCTGTTTCATCTTCATGGATGCGTTCGCGCAGCTCGTACCCTTCGTCCTTTCTCCAGGTCCTGGACCAGCGTGTAAGCGTCATGTTTATCTCCCGATCTTGCCAAAAGCCATGATCTGGCGCGGATAGCGCCAAGTGGATGGTGCGGCAGATGCCGAAGGCCCGTCGAACTGGTCACCGGTAAGGTGCCAATGACAGGCAAGAATCAATTCCCGCTACCCGTGCCGTACTTCGCGAGCCATGCAGGAATATGTTCGTCGCCAGACTGGTGATCTGGCTGACGGTTCTCTTTCTGTTAGTGTTATAGCCAGGGAACCCCTTGCCTGGCATGGGCCATCTGGCGGGCTCGCGCCTGGCCCGCATGGATGCTTGTCGCATTCCGACGTACGGTAGGGGATGCCCCGGAACGGGGCACGAAGGTGACAGCGTTTAAGCGCCGCCGCCGTTGACGGTTTCCGGCTCTGCCCGCAGGGCGGCGGCGGCCTCAAAATGCGGGGGCAGGCGATCAAGTAACAAAGAGCACACGCCCGGCGCCAGATCGTGTGCCATGCCAGGAATTTCTTCAAACCGTGCGCCTGGAATCTTGCGGGCGGTGTCCTGCCCACACGCCAATGGAATCAGCGGGTCATCCGTGCCGTGCACGACCAGGGTGGGTACCTTCAGTTTACCCAGCAAAGCACTGCGATCCGGGCCGGCCACCACAGCCATTAGCTGGCGCAGCACGCCTTGCGGGTAAATGGCCCGGTCAAGGCTGCGGCGGATACGCTCGCGCTGGACTACCTCCGGCGTAGGGAAGCCCGGGCTATGCAAAATTTGCCAGTTCTGATGCAGAAAATCGATCAGCGCTTCGCGATGCTGCGGGCGGTACAGGGAGTGCGGCGCGCGCTTGAGGATCGCCGCCTGGGCCGCTGCGTTAGGCCCCGGCAGGCCTGGCGCGCTGGAACTACTCATGATGCTGGTCAGGCTGAGCACGCGGTCTGGCACTTTGGAGGCGACGATCTGCGCGATCATACCGCCCATGGATGCCCCGACGACATGTGCCGTTGGCAGGCCAAGGACGTCCAGCAAGCCAATGGCGTCGTCTGCCATATCTGCCAGGGAATACGGCGGTTTGATCGGCAAACCCAGCTTGTGCTTCATGATTGCCCACGCCAGGTGGGGCTTGCCGCAACATTCCATATGCGATGACAAGCCGATGTCCCGGTTGTCAAAGCGGATGACGAAGTAACCCTGGTTAGCCAGCACCTGGCAGAAATCTTCCGGCCAGCCGAGCAGCTGCATCCCCAGTCCCATGATCAGCAAAACGGGGGGATTTTCTGGCAGGCCAAAGGTTTCGTATTCGATGGCGATTTTATTGACGCGAATCTGGGGCATTGCAGCGCAGCAAAAAGCGGGTTGATGCCGATAGATTGCGTTACTTCAGGGGGCTTCGTCTACCCCTAACGTTGCGGAGGGTTGTACCGGCCCCACAGCCGCGCTGTTTTAAACGTCCGCCACGGTGGGTTTGTCCCCGATTGCGCGTGGCGAGCGGGTGGTTCCAGCTGCGGTTGCGCAACACTGGCTGGCATTGGTAATGCCATGGCCGGGTTCTGTGCTCGGCCCGTCACGGCCAGCACCTGCCAGAGCAGATGGACAGCGACACCGTGTGCGGCCTTGTCGATGCTTCTTTATATTAATAAATGAACACGTGTAAATATTTTGTGACGGATGTGCACCAACGGACGATGCGCATGAAATAAGGTGTTTTCATTCCATTTTTATGCTGCGCTGCGGCAATCGAAATGAGCAGTACAATGCGTGCGGCGACAGCATTTGCGCAAAATGTGTACACTCTCTTTTACACGCGTACATATTAACGCTACGCAGTTAAACAGCTCAGGAACGCCCACCCGTGCCAGAGAATGAAATCATTGCCAGCCCCGATGATTTTCCCGGGGTCGTGACCATGAACGATGTCGCTGCGGCTGCCGGATTGTCGCGCACGACCGTAAGCAAGTTTTTTAATGGCAGCGCGACACTCAAGCCCGATACCCGGGAGAAAATCGAGCGCGCCTGCCGGGCGCTCAACTATGTGCCTGACTTGCACGCGGTTAGCCTCGTGACCGGGCGCTCTAACCTGGTAGGCGTGGTGCTGCCGTTCATTGCCGAACCGTTCTTTGGCAAGATTCTGCAATTGATGGAGCGCGAGGCCGCCGCGCTGGGCTTGCAGATTGTCATTCAGGCGTCCAACAACGACACCCGGCGTGAGGCCGCCGCCCTGATGACGCTGCGGGCCATGAAAGTGCATGGCATTATCCTCACGCCCATTGAATCCAATGACAACCGTGCGCTGCTGGCCAGTTTGCAAAAAGAGATGCGCATTGTCTTTCTGGATAGCTTCATGGACGAGCACTGCCATTTCGTCATGAACGATAACCAGCAAAGTATCGGGCTGATGGTGAACTACCTGTTAAGCCGGGGTGTGCGCCCGGCCTATCTGGGCACGCCGCGCATTGCCAATCCGTCCCGCCCTGAGCGCATGGCGGGTTATATCGCGGCGATGAAAGCGGCCGGAGAAACACCTGAAGTCATCCCGGTGGCGGTGGATACCCCCACCTGGCAGTTCGAATCCTTTGCCTATGAGCAATTATTGAACTGGTGCGGGCAGGGTGGTCTGCGGGACTCCGGCGCAGGAGCCATCATGTGTACCACCGACCGGATGGCGTTTGGTGCGGCCAAGGCGCTGCGCAAGTTTGGTCGCCACCCTGGCAAGGATATGCTACTGGCCGGGCACGATAATCTGGATATTTGCGAGTACATGGACCCGCAACTGACCACCGTGCATCAGGATATTGAACGTATCAGCCAGGCCGCCATGCACTTTATCCAGCTGGATCCGGCCGAACTGGGCGGGCGTTTGTACCAGCAACGATTTGCCGGTCGGCTGGTGATCCGCGAGTCAGCCTGAGCCGGCGTCCCACAGCTTGTCAGTGATGCGCTGACAAACTGCCCGCGCTTTTTTTGCCAGAATCGGGGCAATGTCCACTCTCCGGCCCCGCCTGCCTGTGCTCTTCTGGCGCAGGCACAAGCCGCCCAGCCCATGCGGACTTCGTTTGTTGTTGCTGCGTTATTCACGTTGAGTATTGCATCGGCCTGGGCCGCGCCCTGCCAGAACATCGTTAACAACAAGGCCAGGCTTGCCTGTTATGACGAGTTTTTTGGCCGGCCTGAAGCCGCCCCGGAAGAAACGGGCGATCTGGCGAACGCCGCACAGGCTACTCAACCGGCCGCCGCTGTTGCCAGCGATGTGGCGACCGCCAAACCGGTTGCGCAGAACTCTAGCGCCCCGGCTGCTGTGGCGAGCGTCAAACCGGTACCGCAGACTGCTTCGGCCGCCGC
>JASLES010000449.1 GCA_030151005.1 Silvimonas sp. | reverse complement strand
TCTGCGGCTTCACCAAACCGGCCCATGGGTGTGTGCGCCAGTATCTTGCCGGCGCGTGCAGTGGGTTCTCCACTGGCTTCATCGAACAACAGTTTGTGGTTCTGCGCGGTGAGAAAGAACCCCGGCGCAATGGCGTTGACCCGGATGCCGGTTTTGCAAAAATGCACCGCCAGCCATTGGGTGAAATTGCTGACTGCCGCTTTGGCTGCGCTATAGGCGGGGATTTTGGTCAGCGGGCAGAAGGCGTTCATGGAAGACACATTGATGATGGTGCTGCCAGACCGTGCCAGACCATCTGCTTGCAGCATCTGCCGGGCGAACACCTGGGTGGGCAGCAAGGTACCCAGAAAATTGAGGTTGAAGACAAAGCCGATGCCGGCCGGATCCAGGTCAAAAAAGCTGGTCAGCGATGCATCGGCAAGGTCTCCCGGCTCCAGCCATTCTTTGGTGGTGGTGCCCTTGGGGTGATTGCCGCCAGCACCGTTGAGCAGCAAAGAGCAGGGGCCAAGTTCGGATTCCACCCGGGCCGCGGCGTGCTCCAGTGAATCCCGTTGCAATACATCTGCGCCGATGCCAATGGCCTGGCAGCCCGCGTCGCGCAGGCGGGCGGCAATGGCCTCGGCTGCTTGCGGGTTCAGATCCAGCAACGCCACTTTCATCCCCGCGTAGGCCAGCACGCTGGCCAGTTCACTACACAACACGCCGCCCGCGCCGGTGACCACGGCAACTTTGCCGGCCAGATCAGCCGGCATGAAGGGCAGAACGGTTTCGTTGACGGCATTCATTGCGCACCCCCCTGGCTGGCGATGGCCTCTTTGGCAATGCCTTCCCACAAGCCATTGAGATACACCGCACCCAGCGCGCGGTCATACAGGCCATAACCGGGTTTACCGGTTTCGCCCCAGATCATGCGGCCGTGGTCCGGCCGGATATACCCTTCAAAACCGGCGTCGAAGTAGGCACGCATGATTTCTGCCATATCCAGCGAGCCGTCCGCAGAGCGGTGGCTGGTTTCGTAAAAGTCGCCCGCTTCGTTATTGCGGACATTACGCATATGGGCAAAGTGGATGCGGCCACGACCAGCAAACTCCCGCACCATGGCGGCGATATCGTTGTGGCAATCCGCACCCAGCGAGCCAGAGCACAGCGTCAGCCCGTTGGCCGGGCTATCGACAATGCCCAGCAGCCGTTCCAGGTCTTGCCGGTTCTTGACGATGCGCGGCAAGCCAAAGATGGGGCGGGGCGGGTCGTCCGGGTGGATAGCCAGTTTGATGCCGGCTTCCTGGGCCACGGGCACCACGCGCTGCAAAAACCAGGTGAGATTGGCCCACAGTTGTTCTTCGCCAATGGCGCGGTACTCTGCCAGCAGCGCCTGCAGCGCTTCTGGCTGATAGCTGGCATCCCAACCGGGCAGTTGAATGCCTTCTGCTGGATCAATGCGGTTGATGGCCTCGACGTCAAAGGCCAGGGTGGTGGAGCCGTCTTCGAGTGTTTTCTCCAGCGTGGTACGGGTCCAGTCAAACACTGGCATGAAGTTGTAACAGACAACCTTGAGGCCACACTGCGCCAGGTTTTTCAGCGTCTGGGCGTAGTTGGCGACCAGTTGCTCGCGGCCCGATTTGCCCAGTTTGATGTCCTCGTGCACCGGCACACTTTCAATGACTTCAAACTTCAGACCGTGCGCTTCAATTTTCTGTTTGAGCGCCATGATGTTGGCAACCGGCCAAACGTCGCCGACCGGCACGTCGTAAACCGCACTGACAATGCCGTACATGCCAGGAATTTGCCGAATGTGTTCGAGCTTGACGGGGTCAGCATCGCCGTACCAGCGGAAAGTCATTTTCATGGGGTTGCTCCAGTCACGCTTGTGGTCATGTGGTAAGGTGGTCAGGCCACCTGAAACGTGCTTGCAGTATTGCCACGTAATCGGGCCGCCGCAAGGTGGGCAGATTGATGTGGGGCAAAGATTGTTTCGCCATTGCGCCTGGTCTTTGACATGACCCCAAAAGGCGCGGCACATTGCGTCCGGTAGCACTGTTTATTTCAGGAAAATCTCAGGAAAACAGGTATGGATTTACCCACGCTCAAGGTCGAACGTCTTTATCGGCAAATTTCCAGCCTGATCATCCAGTACATCAAGGATGGTCGCTTCAAGGTGGGCGAAGCCTTGCCGGCAGAGCGGGATCTGGCAAAGCAACTGGGGGTGGGGCGTTCTTCCGTGCGCGAGGCATTGATTGCGCTGGAGATTGCAGGCTGGGTAGAAATCCGCACGGGCACCGGTGTGTTTGTGCAGGCAGCCCAAGAGCCCGTTGTGGCCGGGACAGATGTCACCAGCGCCACGGCATTGCTGGAGGCCCGCATCCTGTTTGAGGGTGATCTGGCGGCCGTGGCAGCAGAACGCGCTACAACAACGCAGATTGCCGCGCTGGAGCGTTTGCTGGAAGAAATGGCAGGGGAGGACGAGGAAAACGCAGCGTTCCACGATAGTGACCGGCGCTTTCACTGGCTGATTGCAGAAATGACCGGGAACGAGGTGCTGCAGGAAATGGCCCAGACACTATGGAACAAGCGCTATTCGCCGTTATTCCAGCAGTTGGAAAACCACTACGGGGTGGCCCAATGGGCACCGCAGGTGGTGGCGGAGCACCGGGCTATCCATGCCGCCATTGCGGCGCATGACCCGGTGGCCGCACGCGCCGCCATGCAGTATCACCTTGAACGTGTGCTGGAAAAACTGTTCCGCCAGACCTGATCAGGCGGCGCGGGTCGCGTCGATCAGGGTTTTTACGCCGGCTTCATCCCAGCCGCTTTGCAGTACTTTCAACAGGGCCACGCGTTCATCTGTGAGCACCACCGCTTCTTTGACGCCTTGCAGCGCAGAGAGATCAGCCGTCAGAACAGCGGCGTCGCCGCGCCAGTGCTCGCCAATGTGGAACATCTGGGTCTTGACCGGCAAGGGTGGTTGCAGGCCGAGTGTGACCACCAGCCACAACGCCATCAGCCCGGCACACAACCAGAACACTGGCGTTGCGCCGGCATGCTGATACAACAGCCCGGCGGCGGCAGAGCCCACGAACATGGCCAGCGACTGGCACGTGTTGTACACACCCATGGCCGTACCTTTGGCGGCAGTCGGCGCAATCTTGCTGATCAGGCTGGGTTGGGTGGCTTCCAGAATGTTAAAGGCAATAAAGTACAAACCCAGCCAGATGCAGATCATGGTCAGATTGGGCATGTAAAGCGCCATGCCGGTCTGCGCTACCAGCATCAAGGCAATCGCCAGCAAGAAGACATTCTTAAGCTGGTTGCGCTTTTCTGCCACGATCACGGCAGGCACCATGAAAATAAAACCGACGATGACCACAGGCAGATAGATTTTCCAGTGGCTATCCACCGGAATATGTCCAAGGCTAGCCAGCAGCAACGGCATCACGGTAAACATGGCCATTTGCGCCGCGTGCAGTGCAAATACCCCGTAGTTCAGGCGACGCAGTTGCGGATGCTTGAGCACAGCGGGCAGGCGCGCGGCGCTGGCTTCCGCATCTGAATGAAAGCGCGACACCGCCGGGCTGGGAATGATCTGCCACACGCCAATGATTGCGGCGACAGTGAGCACGGCGGTCAAAAGAAAGATACCTGGCAGGCCAATCCAGTTTGCCAGTTTGGGCGCGGCCACCAGCGACACAGCAAAGGTCATGGCAATGCTGCCGCCAATCATGGCCATGGCCTTGGTGCGGTTTTCTTCCCGCGTCAGATCAGCCAGCAGCGCGGTAATGGCGGCAGAAATCGCCCCCGCGCCTTGCAGGGCCCGGCCCAGAATCATGCCTTCGATACTCGTCACGCTGGCACACACCAGGCTACCAATGGCAAACATCACCAGCCCGAAGTAAATCACCTTTTTGCGACCAATACGGTCTGACCACATACCAAATGGCAGTTGCAGCACCGCCTGGGTCAGGCCGTAAGCCCCAAAGGCCAGGCCGACCAGGGTGTGGTTATCGCCGCCCGACAAGTGTGCGGCGTAGACCGCAAACACGGGCAAGATCAAAAACATGCCCAGCATGCGCAAGGCGTACAACCCGGCAAGGCCGAGCGAAGCTCTTAGTTCCAGAGGTGTCATGTTCAGTCCGGCAGCCTTGCGGCCACCAGTTATTGTTTTGCGGGTTGTTCCAGATTAGGCAAGAACGCAGTCAACAAGCCAATCAACGGCAAGAAAGCGCACACCTGGTACACGAATTCGATACTGGTATGGTCTGCCAGCGTACCCAGTACGGCAGCACCGATCCCGCCCATGCCAAAGGCAAAGCCAAAGAACAGCCCGGACACCATGCCCACTTTGCCCGGGATGAGCTCTTGCGCGTACACCAGAATGGCGGAGAACGCCGAGGCCAGAATCACGCCGATGATGGCGGTCAGTACACCGGTCCAGAACAGATTGGCGTAGGGCAGCATCAGCGTAAACGGTGCCACGCCCAGAATCGACGCCCAGATCAC
>JASLES010000434.1 GCA_030151005.1 Silvimonas sp. | reverse complement strand
AGCGGGTACGCCCACACCAACCGCTTGTCATGCAGCACCCGCAGCACGGAAGCCGACAGTTGCCGGCAGCAAGTACCCACCTTTAGCATCCCCGCAGTTTGAAAACGTTTTCAAATCTCATCATCTGCGATTGAAGCGCTTGGTGCGCGGGGAGTTGTCATGCTGCTTTTGCCAAATCATCCAGCCCGATCCTTGCTTGCAATGGCCACGCTCTGTGCCTGTTTGAGCCTGGCCGCATGCGGCGGTGGTGGCGGTAATAGCGATGGCACTGCCAACAATCAGCTCAGCTCGCCCTCTGCCACCACGACACCGACACCCACCCCGGTGCCATCGGCCAGCACCAAGAGTTTCAAGCGCGGCGTGGCTTACGACTTTGCCAATGGCCAGGATCTGAACGCGGTCTCCCCGGGGGTGAGCTGGTGGTATAACTGGTCGCTCAAGCCCAACGCCAATTTGCCCGCCAATGCGCAAAGCAGCGCCAGCATGGATTTTGTACCCATGCTGTGGAACGGCAATTTCGTCGATGCAGACGTCATCAGCTATCTGCGGGCCAATCCCGCCATCAAATATCTGCTGGTCCTCAACGAGCCCAATCTGGTCGATCAGGCCAATATGACGCCTGCGGCGGCGGCGGCGTTGTGGCCACGGTATGAGGCCATAGCTGCGGCGACCGGCGTCAAGCTGGTCGGGCCGGCCATGAATTGGGGCACGCTGGCCGGCTACAGCGATCCGGTGGTCTGGCTGGATGCGTTTTATGCGGCATTTCGCGCCAGCAATAACCGCGATCCGCAGATCGATTATCTGGCGTTCCACTGGTATGACTACGGCCTGGCTGATCAACTGAATCGGCTGACCAAATATGGCAAACCATTCTGGGTCACCGAATTTGCCAACTGGCATTCGCAAACCGACGGTGCGCAGATTGATACGCTGGCCGGGCAAGAAGCACAGATGGCCGATATGGTCAGTACCTGCGAAACGCGGACAGATGTCTTCCGTTACGCCTGGTTCACCGGCCGCATCAGTCCGGACGCGCACTTTGACAGCTTGCTGGCCGGTACCGGCGCGCTGACCGATCTGGGTAGCCAGTACCTGGCCCAGCCCTGGTAGCTCTGACAGGCGCGAGAAACCGGGTTTCGGCCAGCCCGGTTCAAGGCTGACGTCTGTCTGCAGAAGTAGACCTGCGGTGGCCTGGCGCAGAACGTGTGTTCAGCCCACCTGGTCTATTTTTGAGGAGCCTTCACCAAGGTACAGTCAACTGCATTGGTCCGCCCGGTTTGCCGCGTTGTCTGCCGCACCCTGCCAGCGGGGTCAGTGCAATACAGGAGAACCCATGATGCACAGCTACGTTCAACACGAAGACCCTCACCGATTACGCTGGCTCATTGTACTAATCGCCTCTACCGGGTTGTACGCCTGCGGTGGAGACGACACCAGTTCCACCCCGCTCGCCACCGAACGCACCTCCAGCCCGGTTACCTCTTCCTCCAAAGCTGCCTCCACCGTCACCCCGGTACCGTTGGGTACCAGCAAAAGCACCAAACGCGGTATTGCAGGTGATCTGGGGATATACCCGGCCGATCTGGCCGTGGTCTCCGGCGGCGTCAGCTGGTGGTACAACTATCGCGTGGGGGCCAACGCCAATGTGCCCGCCGACTACCTGGCGGCGTACAACATGGAATACGTCCCCATGATCAAGACCGGGGATTTTGTCGATCAGGACGTCATCAACTGGTTGCTGGCCAACCCCACCGTCAAGTACTTGCTGGTTCTTAACGAACCCAACCGCACCAGCCAGGCCAATATGAACCCCTGGCAGGCAGTGGTGGTCTGGCCCCGTTTTGAGGCCATTGCCCGGCAAACGGGTGTCAAGCTGGTGGGGCCGGCCATGACCATCGGTAATACGCTGCACTACACCGACCCGGTGTACTGGCTGGACAGCTTTATTGCCGACTACTACGCGTTGTATCACCGCAATCCGCAAATGGATTTCCTGGCCTTTCACTGGTACGACTACGGCCTGGATGCGGCGCTTGATCGCCTGGATAAATACGGCAAACAGATCTGGGTCACCGAGTTCGATAACGTGCACAGTGGCAACGACGGTTTGCAGATCGATACCGAAGCCAAGGAAATGGCGCAACAAGCTGCCATGGTGCAGACGCTGGAAACCCGCAGCGACGTCTTCCGTTACGCGTGGTACACCGATCGGGCCTACGGCAATCCATTCTTTATCAACCTGATGGCCGGGCCAGGACAAACCACCAACGTGGGCACGCAGTACCTCAGCCTGCCTTGGGTGTACTGAGTTTTTCTACGCAAGCCACAATAGACTGGACGGCGGGTTCTCCCGCCGTTTTTTTGTGCCTGCCGTTCACTGTTGCGCCTGCCATTGGGCGGCTGGCACCACCATCTGTCCACGATGACCGGTTGCGTATCTGGCGCGGTTATTCATCTATACGTCTAGCGAAAAAACAGCATCCAGACACTTGCCGGGAGCCAGTGATCCACCCGGCAAGAGGGTGGCATGTGTCGGTTTTAGCAGGTCTTTTTGGTCACAAAACTGCAAATGAGTCTCCATACCGTGGCGGCACGCCGCGTGCGGCCAACCAAAAAACAGCATGGAGACGAGACAGTGGACCACCAATCAAACGGCTTTAATCGCCGACGTTTCATGAAGGGCGCCGCCGCCGCACTGGCCGGCACCGTTTTACCCGCCGGATTGCAGCGTGTGCTGGCAGCACCGGCGGCCAGCGGTACGCTGGGCTCAATTGCCCATGTGGTGATCTTTTCTCAG
>JASLES010000424.1 GCA_030151005.1 Silvimonas sp. | reverse complement strand
GTGCTGGGCACCTGTAACCACCACCGGTTTGCCAAGGCCGGCTAACGCAAACGAGAGCGCGGCAGCCGTCCAGGCCAGGGTGTCGGTACCATGCAGCACCACAAAGCCATCGTATTGATCAGCCCGTTGCGCGATATCACTGGCGATGCGATTCCAGTCCGCCGGCGTCATGTCGCTAGAGTCAAGCAACGGTGCGTATTCAATCACTTGCACCATCGGGTACTGCGTCTGGAGGGTTTGCGTCAGAAAGCCTGGCACCGGTGCCAGGCCATCCGGACCGGGCCGCATACCGAGGGTACCGCCGGTATAAAGAATACAAATTTGCACAGTGATACCTCGAAATCGCGCCACCCGGTACAATCTTTATTCAGACGATGAGCCCGAATGGCAAAAGAAATGACGATTGTTGATAACCGTAAAGCGTTTCACGACTATTTTATCGAAGACCGGCTTGAAGCCGGACTGCAACTGGAAGGCTGGGAAGTCAAATCCATTCGCGCCGGTCGCGTTGCGCTGAAAGAATCCTACGTGATCTTTTCCAAAGGCGACTTCTGGCTGATGGGGTCGCATATTACGCCGCTCAATTCTGCCTCGACACACGTGTATGCAGATCCGGTCCGGCTGCGCAAACTGCTGCTAAAGCGCCACGAGATTCTCAAGTGGGCTGAAAAGGTGGAACGCTCTGGCTACACCGTGGCGGCGTTGAACATGCATTTCAAGAATGGCTATATCAAGCTGGATATCGGCCTCGCGAAAGGCAAGAAACAGCACGACAAGCGTGAAAGCCAGAAAGAACGGGAGTGGGTACGCGAAAAAGCCCGTATCGTGCGGCAACACACCAAGCAGGCCTGATTTGCCAGCGACACACTGCAACAAAAAGCCCGGTCTATGCCGGGCTTTTTGCTTGATTGCGCAGACAAGTGCGACCGCAGGTCTGTAAACCCGGCCGCCACTCAAGAACGGCTTTCATCCTGCCCGCTAATGCGGCTTTCGCTCCCCTGCAGCAGCTTGCGGATATTTTCATGATGCCGCGCAATCAACAGCACCGAGATCACCAGCACGGCGTAGAGATACTCATGTTGCGGAATGAAATACCACGTCAGGATGGGGGCAATGACCGCGGCAATCAGTGCTGCCAGTGAAGAAATCTTGAAACCCTTGGCCAGAATCAGCCACACCGCCAGGGTAATCAGGCCCACCCGCCAATCCAGAGCCAGCAAAATCCCCCCTGCTGTCGCCACACCCTTGCCGCCCTTGAAGCGGAAGAACACCGGCCACATATGTCCCACGGCGACCGCAAGCGAGGCCGCGGCAATCACCGCGTGTGGTTGCGGCATTTGCCACAGTCCGACCAGCAAACTGGCAAACAAGACTGCAACCAGGCCTTTGAGCGCATCGCCCACCAGCGTCAGTAACGCGGCTTTTTTATTGCCTGAACGCAGTACGTTGGTTGCCCCGGGGTTTCCCGAGCCATAAGTACGTGGATCGGCCATACCCATTGCGCGGGAGACAATCACCGCAAACGAGAGAGAACCGATCAGATAAGCGGCCAGCACGACGGTTAACGACTGCATTTGGAAATCCACTACAATATCGAGTTTTCGATTGTAAGCGATCCGCAGCCGGGAACGTCAAACTGAACCCGCGCCAGGAGTGGTATGGATATCATTTTTTTGCACGGCGTGCGCGCCAAAACCCTGATCGGCTGGTATGACTGGGAGCGTGTTGCCCCCCAGGTAGTCGAACTTGATCTTGAAATAGGCCTGCCTTCAACACGCGCCGGTGTGTCTGACAACCTGACCGACACCATCGATTACGACAAAGTGGTGCAGCACCTGCGTGCCGCTATGGCCGAACAGCATTTTTTGCTGCTTGAAGCATTGGCAGAGCATATAGCCCATCTGATCATGCAGGATTTCTCCGCCCCCTGGACCCGCGTGTCGGTCACCAAGCTGGGCATTTTGCATGAAGTGGGACGCGTCGGCGTCACCATCGAGCGCGGCCAGCGCAGCTGATCCTTCTCCTGGCACCTTTCAGCTTTTTGTACTTGCGACCTGCAGGCGGATGCCAGACCCTGATACAAGGGTCGGGCCCCCTCCTCCGCGCAACTCATCGCAAGCTGTAAGAAAACAAATTTCGAACTGGAAAGCTAACGCTGCCACAGCGCAATTTCGTTTTACGCACAGGAGACCACACCCGGATCAGTCCGCCGTGGGTCACCAGACAGAAAGTTGCCGTACGTACAGCCTGTTAGCTCAAAAATACCGCCCATACCGCTATGAGGTGCGTAGACGGCCTGTATCGTATACACAAAAATCGTCATTTAGTGGCACTTGAAATTAGCAGTTTAAGCCCTTACTAATGTACGATTCATGGTTCACCAATGCACAACCTGACAATCGATTGACCAGGGACTGTCGTTAATGCGTAGTCGTATTACCGGATCACGTTTATTTATTGCTGTTCTGGCACTTGCCATTGCAATCACCGGGCCAGCCCAGGCCGCCCGGCTGGGTGGCGGCCGCTCTGCCGGTATGCAACGCAGCCAGATTACGCGCAGCGCGCCTGCGCCCCAGACTCCGGCACAGCCACAACCTCAACAACAACCCCAGCGCTCGGTACTTGTCCCGGCACTGGCCGGTGCTGCCGTGGGCGCCGCCGCCGGTTACGCGCTGGCAAAAAATGGTGAGCACGCTTCTGCCGCCAGCGCCGAGCAAGGGGGCAGCAGCCTGCCTTGGGGCTGGCTGATTTTGCTGGGTGGCTTAACCCTTGCCGGCTTTATGTTCCTGCGCCGGCGTGAGCGCCCGGTGGTAGACCCCTATCCGGAGACCCGCCCGGTACCCGGCTGGAATGATTCCCGCCTTAATACCCAAGGCAACCAGAAAGTCTACCGGATTGGTGAGGGCCTGATGCAAAACGGCCAGGGTGCGCCCGCCAGCTTGCCGGATGGCACCGACACCCAGGCTTTTCTGCGGCATGCCAAAGCCAGCTTTCAGCATCTGCAGGCGATGAACTCGCCCGAACAACTGGATGAATTGCGAAAATACCTGACACCGGAACTCTTTAACGAGTTGCAGTCTGAAATAGCGGCAAACCGGGAAATTGCAGATTTTCCGTCACTTAACATCGACCTTCTGGATATTGCCGATGAACCAGGCCGAGTGCTGGCCAGCGTGCGCTTTAAAGGTCAGGTCAGTGAATATGTGAACGCGCCAGTTCAACCATTTGAAGAAATCTGGCATTTCACCAAGCAAAAAGCGCCTTCCACACGCTGGTTGCTGGCGGGCATTGAACAAACCCGTTAATTCGCGCCCTCTTTTGTTCACTGCTTCATCTGTCTGATGGCCTGCAATGCTTCTTTGCAGGCCATCAGCGTCTTTGCCGTGGTAACCCGATATTCAGGCATTCAGATCATCCCCATTTTGTGGCTGGACCCTTGCAATTTGTATGCGAGCCGGCAAATTGCTTTACAGCAACTAAAGTAAAGTATGGTTTAGCCCGATATAGCCGTTAACCGATCAACTACGGGTTGCAAACCTCATGTCCAGACTTCGCCCTCTCGCAGGACTTTTTTTTGTCGTTACGGCACTCAGCGGCTGTGATCAGGTCAATACATTGCTGAACAAACAGCAAGCCAACGGCAAAGCGATTGGGGCGGCATGCCGCCATAGTGGGAGAGCATTGGAGGATTGTTTCAGCCGGAATCCGAAAGTCGCCAAGTCGGATATCTTTGCCGGCTGGAAAGAAATGAACGAATATATGCTGGCCAGAAAAATGGACGTGGTGCCAAGCAGTTCTGAAGACTGCGGCCCCGATCCTGTAGACAAGAAAAAGGCAGCGTCTGACCAACACAACACATCAGCAGCCTCTGCGCCGGCCAAGGACGGCGAGTGAGCACAGGAGATGTTTCATAGATGGATACTACCTTGAAAAACTTTCTCAGCCAGATCCCTGCGTTTGAAGGATTTTCAGACGAAGACCTGGAAGTGGTCCTGCAGGCCGCGGTACGCCGCCATCTACCCAAAGGCACCTTCCTGTTCCGTGAAGGCGATCCGGGCGAAGCCATGTACCTGCTCGTTGAAGGGCGCACCCGTTCGTTCACCAGCGATAACCAGGGCAAGGAATTCGTGTTCCTGATCGGTGAAGCCGGCGACGTGTTCGGCGAAACATCCATGATTGATGACGAACCACGCAGCTGGTCTACCCAGTGCGAGGAAGACTCCACCTTCCTCATGTTTACCAAACAGGATTTCCGTACCGCGCTAGATGCCTACCCGCAAATCAAGGACAAGCTGATTCTCTCGCTGGCCCGCATGGTACGCCGCTTGTCCGCCACCATGAAAAACCTGGCCTTGCTGGATGTCTATGGGCGCGTACGTGCGCTGTTTGAAGGCATGGTGCATGAGCAGGCAGACGGCACCATGATCATCAACGAGCCGCTTACCCAGCAAGCCATTGCCGACCGCGTGGGCTCCTCGCGGGAAATGATTGCCAGGATTCTTAAAGAACTGGTGTTCGGCGGCTACGTGCGCCTGGAAAACAAACGCATTATTCTGCTGCAACGCATGCCGGAACGCTTCTAATCACGCATCCAGACAACACGTGGCACAAAAAAGCCGACCACCAGGTCGGCTTTTTTCATACGCACTCACGATGCGTTCGCCTAGCGCCCCTTGAGCGCGTCAAATTCCGGCAGGGTGGCCTTGAAGTCGATCTCCTCAATGGTGTAGTTCACCACATCGGCGGTGACGTAGCTGTCTTCTGCCAG
>JASLES010000407.1 GCA_030151005.1 Silvimonas sp. | reverse complement strand
CAGCGCCGCATCAATGCGGCGTGGCGGGGGCAAGTCTGCCCATTGCGCGGCCAGGGCGCGGGCCTGCGGGTTGATGTCTCGGGGCAAAGCCAGATCACGCTTGAGTCGGGTATCGCTTTCATCCTTGATGATCCAGCGTGGGGCGCTGGTGAAGGTGTAGTGCTCCCGCTGGGCGACCGGGTTGCGGGAGAGGGCCTGCAGACTGCTGGAGCGGCTAGTGTCTGCCGGCAACTGGATTGGGACATCCAGTGCCATCAGCCAGTTGCGCTGGGTGGGTTCCAGCGTCACTGTGTAGCGGTATTGCGGCCCTTGCGCCATGACTTCGGTGAGCTTGCTGCCAGCCAGGCCAGGGCGCCAGGTGTTGCCGTCAAAGGACTCCAGCACCGGACCACGCCAGTACATCTGGGCGCGGGGTGGCGGATTGCCATCAAAATCCACCCGGAACGCCACGCTATCGTCCTGGGTCAGCTCGCTAATGCTACCAGGCGTCATGCTGTCCGAAATACCGGTACGGGCTTGCTGGGTATCGTTGGGCATGCGCCAGAGAGGCGTAGCCAGGCGCGGAAACAGCACAAACAGAATGAGCGCAATCGGCAGCGCTTCTGCCAGCATGCGCCCCACGCGCAGCACATCCTTGCCCGATATCTGACCGTCCTCACGCAGCCAGGTCAGCAATTGCAGGCAGATAAGCACCATTGCAATCACGGCATAGGCCATCATCAGCGGCGATTGTGACAACAAAAAGCCGGTACTGCAGGCAAAGAAGGCCAGCAAGGTCAGTACCCGCACGTCACGCTGGCTGGTGGTTTCCAGAAATTTCACCGCGATCAGACTGCCTAGTGCCGCAACGCCGCCCTCGCGCCCAATGAGCGTGTGGTACTGCAAGAAGACGGGCACAAACAGCAACAAGGCGACGCCGATGCGAACCACCGGCTTGGGTACCGGCAAACCCTTGCGCGCTAGCCAGATGCGCCAGGCTAGCGGCAACAGCACCAGCACGCTGTGCCAAAGCGGCACCTGCAACAGTACGGGCCCGAGCGCGCAGGCGACGGCCGCGGCCAGAACATAAAATGGGGCCAGCGGGAGTGGAGAGCGCGTCATACAGGTTGCCCCGCCTGACCAAACAGCGCCAGTGTGCGCAAGCAGGTGTCACGATGACCCATGCCGCTGGACGGGGCAAGACGTTGACCAGGCAATTCCAGAGCGTAGGGGCGGCCCGTGGCATCGGCACGCAAAACCCACGTGGTCAGGCGGGATAGCCGCGCCTCAATACCCAGTCCGGCTGTGTCTTCCCAGCGCAAATGCAGCATGGCCGACTGGGGCGTGTCATGCGTGCGCACCGCCAGCCACTCCAGCCGCGCGGACTGTTTCCAGGCAATTTGCCGCAGGGTGTCGCCCGGCTGGTACTGCCGTAACCCGGCAAAGTCTTCCTCGCCAGCGCGTTGGCGCAATCCGGCTACTTCTTCCCCCGCCCCGGATGGCCACGCTGGCGCGTCAGGTTCCGGCTTGGGGTAGACGAGGCATTGTGCTTGCAGATGAACCAGCGTCCAGGCTCGGCACCAACCGGTGGGGAAACGGGTTTCGATGGTAATGCGCGGTAGGGATAACCAGCCCCGCGCTGTGGCTGGCACAGGTAACCAGAGTTGTGTTTCGCCGGCAGCGGCCACGGCTGCCGCTATGGTTTCGCGTGTTTGTGCGGTACGCAGATGCAAGCCAAAGCGCGCGTATTTGCGGGCATCGCCCAATTGCAGCGGAAAATGGGCGGTGTCGCCGGCAAAGACCGCCGCAGCGGGCAGCACGGTGACGGTCAGGCCCAACAAATTGCGAAAAGACTGGATCAACCCGGCGTGCCCCAGCCCCAGCATCAAAAAGGCAAACAGATAAGCAAGGCTCAGCTGATAGTTGATCGCGCCGATCAACACCAGCACGCAGGTCGCGGCGTAGCCCAGCCCGAAGCCGCTGGGTAGCACGTAGATACGATTCTGCCGGACGCGCACAGTACCGGTGACGGCAGGGTGGCGGGCCGCCATCCAGCGCTGCGTGCGTTGTTGCAAAGCAAAGGGCAATTTCACGCTGAGGGGCTCAAGGGATCGCAATCGAGGACAAAAGATCCCGCGCAATATGTGGATCAGGCTGGCCATGGACACGCCCTTGCAGACGATGGCTCGCGACTGCCTTGAACACGGCCTGAACGTCTTCCGGAATGGCAAAGTCCCGCCCGTCCAGCCATGCCCAGGCCCGCGTGGCAGCAACCAGATCAAGCAGCGCGCGCGGAGACAAGCCATAGCTCAGGCGTTCGCTATTGCGGGTGGCCGCCGCGAGTGCCTGTACGTAATCCAGCAAGGGCGGGGCAATGCGGACGGTAGCAACTGCCGCCTGCGCGGCCAGTAGTTGTTCAGGCATGACGGTTGGCCGCAACTGTGCCAGCAAGGTGCGGCGGTCTTCGCCCGCCAGCAGCGCGCGTTCTGCACTGACGCTGGGGTAGCCCAGCTCTAGCCGCATCAAGAACCGGTCCAGCTGGGATTCAGGCAGGGCAAACGTGCCAATCTGGTTTTGCGGGTTTTGCGTGGCAATCACGAAAAACGGCTCGGGCAATTTCCAGGTTTTGCCATCAGCGCTGACCTGGCCTTCTTCCATGGCCTCCAGCAAGGCCGATTGGGTTTTGGGTGGCGCGCGATTGATTTCATCGGCCAGCAGTACCTGGCTGAACACCGGGCCACGGTGAAACCGGAAACTCTCGCTTTCTCGCGCATAGACCGATACGCCGAGCAGATCTGCCGGCAGCAAGTCGCTGGTGAACTGTACCCGCTGGAACTGCAAGCCCAGTGTGGCGGCCAGCGCGTGCGCCAGCGTGGTTTTGCCAACGCCGGGCACATCTTCAAACAACAAGTGCCCGCGTGCCAGCACACAGGTCAGCGCCAGCCGTACCTGATTTTGCTTGCCCAGAATCAGGGTGTTCAGTTGGGTCAGCGTTGCAAGAAAGGGCTGGAGCATGAGTGATCTCTGCGGGTGGCGGGTTTCAAGGTGTCTGGATAACGCTTGGGTACGACAGGGGCCAGATGGGGGCGAGGTGGCGGTATGCCAGTAGCATCTACTGATATTAATCCGATATTAATCTGAATCGTGCCGCGATGCGTAGTGCCAAACCACGGGCTTTGCCTGAGCGGCTTGCGAACGCGTAAACTCTGCGGACAGGCGGCGTCAGAGGTGCCGCTCATTGATTCTGCAACCAGTTCAAAGATCCGGTACCGGACGGGAGTTGGGCGTTTGGCAACAACCAGAAACGATGTGACTGCTTATATCAGCGCCAGCGCGTGCACCATGCACGAAATGGGCAAGGGCCATCCGGAATGCCCTGAGCGCCTTTCCGCCATTCAGGACCGCCTGATGGCTGCGGGCCTGTGGGACACCCTGCTGCATGTCGAGTCTGAACCGGCCAGCTACGCCCAACTGGCGCGCGTGCATGACAGCGCCTATCTGGACAAACTGGCACAGATGTCACCCTCACACGGCTACGTTCACCTGGACCCGGACACCGCCATCAACCCCTATAGCCTGCGCGCGGCTTACCACGCTGCAGGTGCCGGCATCAGCGCCGTGGACATGATCATGCGGGGCCAGATCCACAATGCTTTTTGCGCCGTGCGCCCGCCTGGTCACCACGCCGAACACGCCAGAGCCATGGGGTTTTGCATGTTCAACAATGTGGCGGTAGCAGCGGCACATGCCATGGCGCAATACGGGCTGGAACGCGTCGCCATTGTTGATTTTGACGTTCACCACGGCAACGGTACGGAAAACATCTTCTGCAAAGACCCGCGTGTGCTGATGACGGGCTGGTTCCAGCATCCGTTCTTTCCGTACTGCGGTGATGAACCGTTGGGCGAGAACATGAAAAACATCCCCAAGCCCCGCGCGACCACCGGCCCGGATTTTCGCGCTATGGTCAGCGAACACTGGCTACCCGCGCTTGATGCGTTCAAACCGCAACTGATTGTGGTCTCTGCCGGGTTTGATGCGCATCGGGAAGACGACATGTCGTCCATGGGCCTTGTAGAGGCGGACTATGCCTGGGTTACGCAGCAGATTGTCCAGATGGCAGATTTGCATGCCGAGGGGCGCGTGGTGTCGATGCTGGAAGGGGGCTACGACTTGTCGTCTCTGGGGCGCAGTGTGGCGGTGCATGTGAAGGAGCTGGTGGGGTTGTAAGTGTGTTCTTGGCGGGAAGCCGGCTGCTTCAGGTGGCTGTTGCTTGCTGGAGCCACTTCGTAGCCCGGATGGAGCCGTCAGGCGGGAATCCGGGGTGGTGGACCAGACTCATATTGTTGTGGGGTGTTAGCGCCTTCGGCGCGGTTGTTTTGGATACCGGCGGTGGCCGGAGCACCTTACTTTCTTTGCTTCGCCACCTCGGCGGCCCCAAAGAAAGTAAGCAAAGAAAGGCGACCCCGGGTATCAACACGCCTTTCAACTCCGCGCGGAAGGCGCTGACACGCTTTCAATGTTTTCCAGCGCCGCACAGCAAAAGCCAGCCATCTCAACATCCACGAATCCAGAGCCCCTATGACCCAGCCTCCCAACTACTACATCGGCCTGATGACCGGCACCAGCCTTGACGGTG
>JASLES010000396.1 GCA_030151005.1 Silvimonas sp. | reverse complement strand
GGATTCGGAGCGTAGCGACAATCCACCGAAGGCAGCCCGTTGGGCTGCTGACTGGATTCCGGCTCAAGGCCGGAATGACGGATTGGTAAGGCGAACAAACCATTCTTGCAAACAAACGGTTTGCGGGGTTGGGGTTGGGGTTGGGGTTGCTTCTGCAGTTGCTTTTGACTTGCCTCCCCTTGACCGCGCCGAGCATCGCAGTGGCGCGCGGGGTTTCGGCGTAAGGGTGTTTGAGGCCAAAGGCCGAGTTCCCTGGAGCCAGCCGCGCGTCACGAGAAGCACAGGGAATTCGCGAAGCGAACGCAGTCGCAGGGGTCGCCTTTTCTTTGGGTACTTTCTTTGGGGCCGCCGAGGCTGGCGAAGCAAAAGAAAGTAACGTGCTCCGGCCACCGCCGGTATCAAAACACCGCGCCGTAGGCGCTAACAGAAGGGGTTATCTAAAAATTAAAAACCTAACCCCGCTCCACCACCATCAACCCCGCCCGCAACCCCACCTTCACCTTCGGGTTCGGAAAAACAATCCGCTCTTCGTCATGGGTCACCGCGTACTGATAATCCCCGTCCGCGGCAATCAACGTGCCCTTGGGGTACGCGGTAAAGTTGGCCATCTGCGACCCGACCACCAACACAAACCGTTCACTGTGCTTGTCCAGTTGCCCCACCACATCAAAAACACGCGGCTTTGCGCCTGCGGCCAACGGCTGGGCAGCCAGCATCAGCCGCAAACCATCGGCCACTTTGGCAAAACGGGTCAGATCGTTCATGCCAAACGGCATGACTTTCCCCAACTCCAGCGTGGCAGCCAGCGCGTTGTGCTGGTTACTGCTGAAATACGTAAACGTATTGGAGCGCTCCCGATGATTAAGCACGGCGGAGATATCCAGCGCCGCCAGCCACTCAAACACGTCCTCGCCATACGCGGCGTCGCGGTGCGGTAGCAGCGCAAAGCGCTCAAAGACGGAGGGCCGGATGGCGGTGTGCAGATCCAGATGCCAGCGCGCGCCGCCGGTCTCGTCAAAAAAAGCGGCCACCGCGTGTTCCAGCGCGGCAGCGCGGGGGGATTCCGCACTCTGCGGCAAATCACGGTGGGCGCCACTGAACAGGCGGTTCAGGTCGTCGTCCAGATAACGCTTGCCGGCACTCATGGCCGGCGCGTTGCCAAACAACACCAGCACGCGCACGCCCAGTGGCAGCGTGCCGTTGGCAATTTCCGTCACCAGATCACGCAAGATTTCAATTGGCGCGGTTTCGTCGCCGTGCACACCGGCAGACAACACCATGTGGGTATCTATCTGGTGCGGCGGCGTCAGTTCCAGCATGCCCTGCCCCAGCCAGCGCCAGCGTACGCCAGAGGGTGCGACGTCGGCGGTTTCTTCCGGGGTTTCGTTACGCAGGGTGAAGTGCAGGAAGTCGTCGAGCACGGTTATGCTCCCGCCTGCTGAAAGTCATACACGGACCCCAGATTGAGAATGCGCGTCAGTTCGTCCAGCGCGCTGCGGCATTCATCCAGCAGTTTCGGGTCTGCCAGGTCGGTATCCACCAGACGATCGCGGTAGTGGCGGCCGATCCAGTCATCCAGCTTCGCAAAACTTTGATCGTTGATCCACACATGCGGGTTCACGGCGGCTTGTTCCGCATCGTTCAGCACCACGCGCAGGCGCAGGCAGGCCGGGCCGCCGCCATTGCGCATGCTTTCGCGTAGTTCAAACACCAGCACGTCGTCAATCGGGCCATGGCTCGCGATCAGTTGATCCAGGTACGCGGATACATGCGGGTTGTCGCGGCATTCTTGCGGTACCACCAGCACGGTTTTGCCATCCGGGCGGGTCAGCAACTGGCTGTTGAACAGATAAGACGTCACCGCATCACGCACCGAGACGGCACTGGCCGGCACCTCAATCACTTTGAGGTCTGCGCCCAGTGGCGAGAGCTTGCGGCGGATCTCGGCCAGCACAGCGGGCTGATCCAGGAACGCCTGTTCATGGCAAACCAGGATGTCGCGGTTGCCGACGGCGATCACATCGTTGTGAAACACACCCGCATCAATCACGTCTGGATGCTGCTGAGCCAGCACCACCGTCTCTGCGGCCAGTCCGTGTACACGGGCAATCGCTGCACTGGCTTCCAGCGTCTGGCGGGCCGGGTATTTGACTGGAGCCGGGCCACCGGCGTACTCACTGCGACCGTACACAAAAAACTCGACGCCGCGCTGGTCGTACCCGGCACAAAACCGGGTGTGATTGGCAGCACCCTCGTCGCCCAGTGCGGGCGTACCCAGGAGCGGCGGGTGAAACACAAAATGCTGGTCAGAGGGAAACACCGCTTGCAGCACACGGGTGGTGGTCGGGGCCTCTATGGCGCGGTGCAATTTGCTGGAGAGGCTGGCCGGCGTGAAATGCACGCGGCGGTCGGGCGTATCGGCAGACGGGCTGACCGTGGCGGCATTGGCCACCCACATGGACGATGCAGAACTGGCCGCAGCCAGAATGCCCGGGGCTTCTTTGGCCGCGCGCAGGATCATCTCGTGATCGGTGCCGGTAAAACCTTGCGAGCGCAAAAAGCGCATGGACGGCCGCTCTTGCGGTGCCAGCACGCCCTGCAAAAAGCCCATGTCGGCCAGCGCTTTCATTTTGCGCAGACCCTGTTTGGCCGCAGCACGCGGATTAGCCACGCTGGCAGCGTTGCTTTGCGAGGCCACGTTGCCAAACGACAATCCGGCGTAGTTGTGGGTCAGGCCGACCAGCCCATCAAAGTTTGCTTCGCGTGCGCTCATTCATCGCCCCCAAAATCAAGCCCCGGTGAGAGGTTAGCCGGCAAGGTCAAGGTTTCAGACTCTACCGACGCCATCGGCCAGGCCGTGTAGTCAGCAGCGTAATACGCGCTGGGGCGGTGGTTGCCAGAACGGCCCACGCCGCCAAATGGCGCGCCGGAAGACGCCCCGTTGGTCGGGCGGTTCCAGTTCACCACACCGGCCCGAATGCCGATGTTGAATTCTTCCCACAATGCCGGGTCATCCGCCAGCAGGCCTGCAGACAGACCATAGGCCGTGCGGTTGGCGCCGGCGATGGCATCGGCAAACTGGTCGTAACGGATCAGTTGCACCAGCGGGCCAAAATATTCTTCATCCGGCAGGCTGGCTACGGCGGTCACATCCAGAATGCCCGGCGTTACAAAACCCAGTTGCGGGTCAGGCTGGCGCAGCGACAACAGCGCTCTTGCACCCATGCTGACAAGATGTGCCTGCGCGGCCACCAGATAAGCCGCTGCTTTCTTTGAGATCACCGGGCCCATAAAAGGTTGCTCGACATCATCAAAGCGGCCGATCTTGATCTTGCTGGCCACCTCGACAAAGCGCGCCACAAACTGATCGCCAAACGGTGTATTGGGCACAAAAATACGGCGTGAGCAGGTACAGCGCTGGCCCGCCGACAGGAAACCAGACTGAATGGCGTGGTGTACAGCGGCATCCAGGTGTTCGGTAGGGGCAACCACAAGCGGGTTGTTACCGCCCATTTCCAGTGCCAGTACGATCTCTGGCCGGCCGCCAAACTGGCGGTGCAACAGGGTGCCGGTGGCTGAACTGCCGGTAAAGAACAGACCATCAATGCCCTTGTGGCCGGCCAGCGCTTCACCCGTAGCGCGCTCACCCTGCACCAGGTTGATCACGCCACCCGGAATCCCGGCCTGCTGCCATAGTTCGACCGTCAACTGAGCCACTTTCGGGGCCAGTTCAGAGGGTTTGAACACAATGGCGTTGCCGGCAATCAGTGCCGGCACAATATGGCCGTTAGGCAAATGGCCTGGAAAATTGTACGGTCCAAACACGGCAACGACGCCATGCGGGCGATGGCGCAATACCGCCGTGCCATCCGCCATGGCGCCGCGTTTTTCGCCGGTGCGTTCCGCATACGCCTGGATGGAAATCTCCACTTTGCCGATCATGGCCTGGACTTCGGTCCTCGCTTCCCACAACGGTTTGCCGGTTTCTTCACCAATCGCGTGGGCGAGTGCCTCTTTGTTGGCGGCCAGCAATTCTGCAAAGCGGCGCACTACGGCCACACGGTAATCCAGCGGGCGGCGCGCCCAGCCTGCAAAGCCGTGCCGTGCGCCTTCGACTGCGGCGTTCACGTCTTCTGCGCTGGCGGCATGCCCTTGCCACACTGTTTCACCGGTCGCCGGGTTGACCGAGGCAAATGCCGCACCATGCGCCGTCACCCATGCGTTGTTGAGAAACAATCCATTGCTAGTCGTCATGTTATTTCCTCTCTTTCGGGTAGAGCGGGAGCACTCGGACCTGCTCACCCGCTTTGATATTCAGCGCCCCCGCTTCATCTGGCGTCAGCCGGAGCAGGCCGTCTTGCGGCGCGCGCGGCAATAGCAACACGCGAAAATCCGCCAGACTGGTATTGGACACCAGCAGCTTTGCGCCCTCGCTGGCGGCGGCGTCATCCAGCACCACGCTCACCAGACGGCTTTCGCGCACCGCACGCAGGTTATCGATATGCGCTTCCAGTACCGGGCCGGCATCAAAAATATCGACATGGTTTTCAAAGCGCAGGCCTTCTGCTTCCAGCAACACGCGCGCCGGCTCAGTATCTTTGTGGGTCTTGCCGATGGCGTCTTGCACGTCTTGCGGCAGCAAATCCACATACACTGGCAGGCGCGGCATCAGCTCAGCCATGAAGGATTTTTTGCCATGCGCGCTGAGGTAATCGGCGTCGTCAAAACCAATCTGGTAAAAGTGTGCGCCTACGTCGCGCCAGAACGGCGACTCGCCAGCCTCATTGAAATGGCCACGCATCTCGGCACAAATGCGCTCACCAAAGCGCTGCGGGAACTGTGCCAGGAACATGAAGCGAGACTTGGACAACAGTGCACCGTTGCCATTAATGCGTGCGGCGGGTTCCAGAAACAGCGAACACAGTTCAGCGTAACCCGTCAGATCGTGCGACATGTACAACAAGCTCATGCGCGTCCAGACGTCCATCTCGCGGCTGGCATGCACCACCGTCCCCACGCGATAGTTATAGAACGGCTGGGTAAGGCCAACAGCTACTTCCAGCCCGCACACGCCCACCACGCGCCCACTGGCGGTGTCTTCCATGACAAAGAGGTAGCCCTGTTCAGCTGGCGGCGCTTCCCCTGCGATGGTGCGGCCCATCCGTTCAATGCGCGCGGTGAGTGCGGCGCGATCCGGCTTGAAGCTGGTCATGCCTTCGCCGGTCTGGCCCGCCAGATGAAACAGCGCATCCAGATCACGCGTTTGTACGCTGCGAACGACGATCATGCGCGTGCTCCTTGCAGCGGCACGCAGCAAAATTCATCGCCCACGGCCAGTTCCAGATGTTGTGCTGTGCCGTCAGGCAAGGCGACGGTCGCCGCCAGTTCAGCGGGCAGATCGACCACCGCACAGCGAAAGTCTTCGCACAAGGT
>JASLES010000301.1 GCA_030151005.1 Silvimonas sp. | reverse complement strand
ACCTCGCTACGGCGGATTGCTACTCGCCTACGTTTGCCAAGTACGAAGGTTTCTTTTCTGGCTGGCATAGCAGCTGGATTCCCGCCTTCGCGGGGACCCGCCGAGAGTAATGATGAAGTGGTGAGGCGAACCCATCAATCTTGCAAATAGAAGGTTTGTGGGGTTGCCGTTGCTTTTGAAGTTGACGTAGCCCCTCCGGCAGCGCCGAGCATCGCAGTGAAGTCCGGGATTTCGGCGTAAGGGTGTTTGAGCGTAGCGAGTTCCCTGGAGCCAGCCGGACTTTGCGAGAAGCGCAGGGTACCCGAAGGGCGCTGTCGCAGGGGTCGCCTTTCTTTGGTTACTTTCTTTGGCGAAGCAAAGAAAGTGACGTGGTCCGGGCACCCCCGGTATGTAAACACCGCGCCGTCAGGCGCTAAACCAAAAGCGCTTGATAAACTGCCATGGTCAAAATCACCTCCATCCACATCCACCTCCTCAACCTCCCCCCCAAAACAGTCAGAACAGACGCCATCCAGTCCTTCGTCACGCAAGAAACCCCCATCGTGCGGATCGTCTGCGACGATGGCAGTGAGGGCATTGGCTACAGCTACACCATTGGCACCGGAGGCTCCTCCGTCATTGCCCTCCTGAAGGACCACCTCGCCCCACAACTGCTCGGCCGCGACCCGGCCTGCGTCGAGGCCATCTGGCGCGATTTGCTGTTCCACACCCACGCCACGGCCGTCGGGGCCATCACCAGTCTGGCACTGGCCGCCATCGATACGGCCTTGTGGGACTGGCGCGCCAAACGGGCGAGTTTACCGTTGTGGCAATTGCTGGGGGGCGCACAAGAGCAAGTGCCGGTCTACACCACCGAAGGTGGCTGGCTGCAGCTGCCGCAAGAGGCGCTGGTAGAACAAACCCTGGCCGCGCAAGCCGTCGGCTTTAAAGGCGCCAAACTCAAGATCGGTAAACCGCGTGCGGCAGAAGACGTACGCCGCCTGCAGGCCGTACGCGAAGCTGTCGGGGACGATTTTGAACTGATGGTCGATGCCAACCAGGCGTTTTCGGTCTCTGAAGCCATGCGCCGGGCTGATGCGCTGGCACCGCTGAATCTGGCCTGGCTGGAAGAGCCACTACCGGCAGACAACCTGGCCGGACACGCACAGCTGGCTGCGCATAGCCGCATCCCGATCGCGGTGGGTGAGTCGCTCTACAGCCCTGGCCAGTTTGCAGATTACGTACAGCAGCAAGCGTGTTCGGTTATCCAGGTGGATGTGGCCCGCGTGGGCGGCATTACACCGTGGCTGAAAGTGGCGCAAATGGCGGCTTGCCACAATCTGGCGGTGTGTCCGCATTTCTTGATGGAACTGCATGTGAGCTTGTGTTCTGCCATGCCCAACGCGACGTGGCTGGAATACATTCCACAGCTGGATGAGGTGACGACCCAGCCGATCCGGATTGTTGATGGCATGGCGATGCCGCCGGTTGAGGCGGGGTTGGGGATTGGGTGGGATTGGGCGGAGATCGAGAAACGGTGCGTGCACCGTTGCACCATTACTTGAGCGCCCTTCGGCGCGTTGTTTTACATACCGGCGGTGGCCGGAGCACGTTACTTTCTTTTGCTTCGCCAAAAGAAAGTAACCAAAGAAAAGGCGCCCCCTACGACAGCGCCCACTTCGTGGGTTCCCTGCGCTTCTCGCAAGGCGCGGCTGGCTACGGGAACTCGGGCTACGCCCTCAAACACCCCTCCGCCGAAACCCCGCGCCTTGCTGCGATGCTCGGCGCTGCCAAAGGGGCCTAAAGTCAAAAACAACAGCAAAAGCAGCTGCAACTACAACAGCAACTACTAACCGGAAACACAACATGAAACTATTGCGTTACGGCCCATCGGGCCAGGAAAAACCCGCTGCACTGGATGCCCGTGGCCAACTGCGTGATCTGTCCATGCTGCTGCCGGACATCACCAGCAAACAGCTTGACCCCGTCACCCTTAATGCACTGGATGCCATCGACCTCACCCGCTTGCCGGTCATCGACCCCAAGACCCGTATTGGCTGCCCGGTTGCTGGCGTAGGCAAGATTATCTGCGTGGGGTTGAACTATGCCGACCATGCTCGGGAGTCCGGCCTGGAGCCGCCGCCGGAGCCGGTCCTGTTCATGAAACCGGCCAGTTCCATCATTGGCCCCAATGACAACGTCGTCATCCCGCGTGGGTCGGTCAAAACTGATTGGGAAGTAGAGCTGGGCGTGGTCATTGGCAGCCCGGCCAGTTATGTTGAGGAAGCGGACGCACTCCATCATGTCGCCGGCTACGTCGTGATCAATGATGTCTCTGAACGGGAATTCCAGCTGGAACGCGCCGGTCAGTGGGACAAAGGCAAAGGCTGCGATACGTTCTCTCCCATTGGCCCGTGGCTGGTTACCCGTGATGAAGTGGCCGACCCGCACCAGCTAAACTTGTGGCTGGAAGTCAATGGCCGCCGCGTGCAGGACAGCAACACCAACCAGTTCATCTTTGGCATTCCCAAACTGGTGTCCTACATCAGCCAGTTCATGACCCTTCACCCTGGCGACATCATCAGCACCGGCACGCCGCCGGGCGTGGGTCTGGGGCAAAAACCGGCACCGTGGTACCTGAAAGCTGGCGACACCATGCGTCTTGGTATTGCCGGGTTGGGTGAACAGCAGCAAACGCTGGTGGCATGGTCAGACTGACTGCCCGGTGCGCGGGTCAGCCGGTATACTGCTGACCCGCCAGGCCGACTATGATCAGGGCTGGTATTTCTGCACTTCTTACTTGATCGACCTGACGCCGCCCATGAACTGGACTCAACTGCTCGACATCAGCCTGCATTTTGACCAGCACCTGGGCGGACTGATCATGCAATACGGTGGCGCCGTATATGCCCTGTTGTTTGCCATTGTGTTCTGTGAGCTGGCTTTTTTGCCGCTGTTTTTCTTGCCTGGCAACCCGATGATCATGCTGTGCGGCGCATTTTGTGCACGCGGCCAGCTCAGCGTGGTGGTGATGATTCCCCTGCTCTTCACCGCCGTGGTGTCAGGCAGTCTTGTGAACTACCGCATTGGCCGAAAACTGGGCTACACCTTGCTGGCCAAAGATCACGCCTGGCTGGATCGATCCGCACTGCATAAAGCGCATACCTTCTACGAAAATCACGGCGGCGTGACGTTTCTGCTCTCGCCCTTTTTAGGCATGATCCGCACGCTGGCGCCTTTTGTCGCCGGCATGAGTGCCATGACCCCACGCCGGTTTGTGCTGTTTGTTGCCGGCGGCGCTGCGTTGTGGAGCGGCGGCCTTGTTACCGCAGGTTTTTTCTTTGGCAACGCGCCCTTTTTGCGTGATCACATGGGAACACTCACCCTTGCTGGCGTAGCGCTGGGTCTGGGTGCGCTGGTCGTCACCAGCGGTTGGCGCTTGATCAAGACACGCTTGCACTAAAGCCCCCAAATAGAAGAAGAAAAAGCCCGCGTGAAGCGGGCTTTTTTGTGGTTATGGCTTACTTGGCACAATCTGCCACGGGCACCAGTTGCGGGGCGATTTCCGGTTGGGCCGGCGCGCGGCGCAAGGTGAAAAACGCCACCAGGCCGGCGGCCAGGGTCAGGGCAGCCAAGACCCAGGTCACCAGATGGAAGGCTTCTCCATACAGCTGCAACCAGTTGTAGTGGGTCACTTGCGGCAAGATATGGCTGGCACTGGCCAGATCGCCGGCCGCCAGGGCATTACCCAGATCCACGACCGGCAACGTAC
>JASLES010000298.1 GCA_030151005.1 Silvimonas sp. | reverse complement strand
GTCGGCTTGGGCGCCTGTAACCTGCTGTGTAGCTGGCAATCAACCCATCGGGTGCCGCTACTTCAAAAGGCGCTAAACAATACGCTGAATCATCACCCACACACAATGAAGCAAGGCATCCGGCAGCTGTGCCAGATGCCTTGCTTCGGAACGACGTCTTAGCACTCCAAAATATCGTGGAGCTGGCTACTCGTCTTCGTGAGCTTTGGTTCCCGCTTCAATGTGATACGACTCGCGCAATGCCGCCACCAACTCGGCATCGAAGCCCAAATTGGCTATCCAGCGGGTTGAGCGCATTGCCCCAGAACCAGCGCTGTTTGATGGTGGCTTCAAACCACGGTTGCCATTGCGCTGGCTGGCCAAACAAGAGGGCCGTGGCCAGCAGCAGATGGTGAAACGCAAAGACATGCGCTACAGAACTATCTACCTGCGCAATCTGCCGCACGATGCCTAGCGTTTCAGACCAACTGGCACCCGCGCCACCAAGGTGTTCAGGGATGCTCAAGGCCAGCAGGCCGCTATCCCGCAGCAAATCCCGTTCTGCTTTGGGTGTGCCACCTAGCTGGTCGCGGGCGACGGCGGTGCTGGCGAACACGCGGCACAGTTCTGCCACCGTGAGCGCGCGGTTGCCCGCCAGCGGCATGGAGCCCCCGTTGCGGATATTGGTGGCCGTCCGGGCAATGGCGCCGGTTTCGGCAAAGCCACCAAAAAGTGGTGCGCACAGATTCGCCAGCCCCTGGCCGATCAACTCCTGATTGGAGTCATGCCGGGTGCCCGCCATGCCATCGGCAACCACGGCAGAGAGCAGCGACTCAATGGCGCAAAGCATGGCAATAGTGAACGCCGGGCCGATCAGCTCAAGCAACTGCGCCCAGGTGGCATGCGGCATCTGGAATGTGGGCAACCCGCTGGGAATGCCACCAAAAGCGGAGCCGATGGTGGCGACACCGTCAAAGTGAAAGGCGGCTTGCAATACCGTTGCAACCACCATGGCCATCAGTGGGCCAGGTACGCGACGCAGCCAGGAGATTCGCGGGGCCAGCAAGACAATCAGCAGGCTCAGCATCGCCAGCCCGGTCGTTGCCGGGTGCCATTGCGGCAATGCCTGGATCAGATGCCAAAGCTTCTGATGAAAATGCGCCCCACCAACAGTTGGCAATCCAAAAAAATCTTTCCACTGCCCGACCCAGATAATGACGCCAATCCCGGCGGTAAACCCGGCAATGACAGAGTCGGGAATAAACCGGATCACCACGCCAAGACGGGCAATGCCAAAGCACACCAGGATCACGCCCGCCATCAGGGTGGCCAGCTGCAGTCCGGCCATGCCATGCGTGGCGGTAATGCCCGAGAGGATCACGATAAAGGCGCCAGTGGGTCCGGCAATCTGCAGGCGACTGCCACCAAAACACGACACCATGAAGCCGGCGACGATCGCTGTATAAAGCCCTTGTTCTGGCTTGGCTCCCGAGGCAATAGCGAAGGCCATGGCCAGCGGCAGTGCCACGATCCCCACGATGGTCCCCGCCACCACGTTGGACAACCAGTGCTTGCGCTGCCACAAGCCCGCCTTGTACGCCTCAACCAGCGCAATCATGGTCTTTCTCCCTGCCCTTGTTCGACACGCAACGCCCGGCCCAGGCGGTTACCCTGTTTGCTTGAAACAGTCGCTTTTTATAAAGAAATGTCAGCATGAGAACAAAACAAGCTGCCGGGTGCATGTTCTCGCCGCATCGCTCTCGTGGCGCAAGTACGTAAAAGCTTATTGAGGCGGTCGTGTAACGGCCCCTCAATTGGTGCCAACTTTATAAGTAGCATGCGCAAGGAAAAGGTCAGCGGCGATCTTTAGTCCAGGGTTGCAAACAGGGAATTAGTGATACCACACGAAAATCGCAGGGCAGTTCGAGTTGTTTCCCTTCCCGGATCCATACGGAAAGCCGCATTGGCTTACCTGCATCGCACACCGTCAGTGGTTGATCTGCTTGTACTTTGGTCGTCAATTCAATGCTGAATGCGGACGTCGAGGTACCTTCGAACAGGATTTCGAGCCTGTCCCGCCCCCGTGAGTTTGGTCCGCGAGAGATAACTGCGTGTGTGGCGCGCGCCATGCATTTAAGCTGATGGGTAAGATCCGGAGGCAACAGCAATCTTGCTGCACCTGCATTGAAAGACAAGTAACACACACCCACCCGGGCCAGTTCGGTGTCCCAGTAGTTGCTAGACGCAATGTCAGCCCCGGCGTTCTGAATAGCAAGCATGGCTTTCCCCCACTGCATACGCTGGGTTGCAATCCTACGCGGGGCCTGATTTGACAAAATTGCGGCAAGACAAATCCGTGCGGCCAGCCCCCTCGGACTTGCTGCCTGACCTGCTTGACGGCTACCAACAAAGAACAGAGGCGCTGGGCATAGCAGCGGGCCATAAGAGCACTGGATTCTATCGCTCTCTCTCGCCGCCTTTGTTGACGGCGGCTGAGCTGGAGCCGAGTCCTCCCGGAGGATTAATTTGCGCCCTAACCTGTGTCACTTGTGACAGGTTTGTCGGTTGATTCCTACGTCTATACTTGGTCTCAATGGGCGGTGATTGCCTGTCACTATTCAACCCTTTCATATCCCGCATTGCTAATCCGGGTTCGTGACCTTGGGCACCTATTGGCTCCGCAAGGTATGCGCCCCTGCCCACAGAATGCTCGTTCTGACGTTCAAAGCCGTGGAGGGGCACTGTAAAATGGTCTATCTAGGCGTCATCGCAGGCTGTGTTGTTCTTTGGCTACTTCTTCTTTTGTGGCATGAACACAAGCGGTTGCGTTCCATAGAGGAATCAGAACGACACTGGCGGCATATACTCGAATCCGCGCCCACCGCCATGGTCAAAACAGATGGACGAGGGGTGATTGTGCTGGTCAATGCCCAAGCCGAGCGCTGCTTTGGTTACACCCGAGACGAATTGGTGGGGCGGTCCATTGAGGATCTCATTCCGCCCCGGTTTCGAAATCTACATCTGGACTTTCGCAAGCTGTTTCTTCAGGCACCGCAGACCAGAGCCATGGGAGCGGGTCGGGAGCTATTTGGCTTGCGCAAAGATGGCAGCGAGTTCCCCGTCGAAATTGGCTTAAACCCGCTTCAAACACCCACGGGCGTTGCGGTCATCAGTTCGGTCGTGGATATCACTGAGCGGAAAAAGCTGGAGGAGCGGTTTCGCCTTGTTGTTGAGGCCTCTCCCAGTGCGATCGTGGTAGCCAATGCACATGGACTCATTGAACTGGTCAACTCCCAGACCGAGCTGCTATTTGGATACGCTCGCCACGAGCTACTTGGGCAGCCGGTCGAGATGCTCATACCGCAGCGACTGAAAGGCCATCATCCAGCTTTTCGGGCCGATTATTTGCAAAGTCCGCAAACCCGGCCCATGGGCAGCGGCCGTGATCTGTATGGGTTACGCAAAGATGGTTCCGAATTCCCGGTTGAGATTGGGCTGAATCCAATTGCGACGGAAGATGGACCACTTGTGCTGAGTTCCATCATTGACATCACTGCAAGAAAAGCGGCCGAAACACGGCTAAAGCAACAAGCAGAAGAAATCAGCAAGGCCAGTCGTTACAAATCGGAGTTTATGGCAAAAATGTCCCATGAACTGCGCACACCGCTCAATAGCATCCTGATTCTCAGTGAACAATTGGCCGCAGACCCGGACCAGCGGTTATCCGAAAAGCAATGCGAATATGCCCAGACCATCTATCGGTCTGGTAGCGACTTGCTGGCATTGATCAACGATATCCTGGACTTGTCCAGGATAGAGGCCGGCGGGGTCTTGCTAACCCAATCGAGCTTCCCCCTCACCGATCTTGTGACAGGTCTTCAGCAGACGTTCACCCCACAAGCAGAGAAAAAGAAACTTGAATTCAGTATCACCCTTGATCCTGCACTTCCGGTGTCGATGACGGGTGATTTTCAGCGGATTTTCCAGATACTGAAAAACCTGGTCGCCAATGCCGTCAAGTTCACGCCTGGCGGTTCGGTGGTCGTGTATTTCAGTCTGAAGCAGCTGGAGCAAGATGAGTCAGAGCCGTATCTACTCATCACTGTGGAGGATACCGGTCCTGGTATTTCCCAAGACAAACAGGCCCTGATCTTTGATGCTTTTCAGCAAGTTGATAGCGCGATCAACCGACAACACAGTGGCACGGGGCTGGGGCTGACCATCTCCAGACAACTCGCCGCGTTGCTCGGTGGCACGATCACCCTGAAAAGCGAATTGGGACACGGTAGTACCTTCTCTCTTAGCTTACCTCTGCATGCCGTAGCGACAAACACCCCCCCTGAATCGATATTCAATGTCAGCCAAGCCCACCCTATAGAGGTTGGCCAATCGGATCATGTCGGCCCTTCGCGCCTGTCGGGCGCCGGCAAAACAGTATTGGTGGTTGATGATGACATCAGGAGTATTTTCGCCCTGTGCAGCTTGCTCGAAGAGCACGGATTCGAGGTGATCAGCGCCCAGAACGGCGCTGAGGCTGTTTCGCTATTCACTCGGAATGAACACTTTGATGTGGTGCTGATGGATATGGTGATGCCCCGACTGGACGGCTACGAGGCAACACAGCAACTCCGGGCTCTCGCCTGTACCAAACCCGTCCTTGCTTTAACGGCCTGCGCCATGCCAGGAGACCGCGAAAAGTGCATTCTGGCGGGTGCTGATGACTACTTGGCCAAGCCAGTAGGGCACCGTGAGTTATTACCAAAACTGGCGCAATGGCTGAACCTGGATGGACTGCAGCATGAACCGCAATGACGACCTCTGGATCAAACTGAAAGACCAGCCCACGGTGCCACAGAAAGTCCTACTCGTGGATGACAAACCAGAAAATCTGGTGGCACTGGAAGCAGTGCTCAATGATGGTGTCACCACGTTACTCAAAGCCAATTCAGGAGAGGCTGCTCTGCAATTTCTGCTGCACCATGACGATATTGCACTGGTGCTGCTTGATATTGCCATGCCCGGCATGGATGGGTTTGAAGTGGCGGACATGATGCGCGGAACACAGCGCACCCGGAACATCCCCATCATTTTTCTGACTGCGTTCATGCGTGACGAATCGGCAACTTTGCGCGGGTATAAAAGTGGTGCTGTGGATTATGTCTACAAACCATTCAATGCCACTGTACTGCGTTGCAAGGTCAGCGTTTTTCTGGAGCTGAACCGCCAACAACATCAACTGATCCACGCCTATCGCAGGCTGGACAACCAGCGCGAATACTTTGAGTCCATTCTGGATGCCGCAGGTGAAGGCGTCATCGGGCTCAACCAGCAAGGGCAAATTGACTTTGCCAACCCAGCGGCCCTGACCATGTTGGGGCTTGAAGCAGGGAAAATCACGGAGAAAGAATTCAGCCGTTTTTGCGTCCTGCCCGATGCCCTTGAATTTATCGACTATTTGCTCAGGCGGGTCCTGGATAAGCAGGAGGCCATCACCGTCGAGGATGGCGCGTTTCGGCGGTTTGACGGAGCTTTGTTTTCTATCTCATGCGTCGTCTCCCCGCTGGCTGGCCACAGCAACGGAGCGGTACTGGTATTTCAGGACATCTCCCAGCGCAAGGCGTTGGAGGAGCAGCTGCGTATACAGGCGCACACCGATTCCCTCACCGGACTGCACAACCGACATAGCTTCAAGCAGTTATTACAGTCGGCACTGACTCGCAATAGCAGAAAGCAACGCCATCTGGCGGTATTGTTTATCGATCTGGACCATTTCAAGCAAATCAATGACAGCCTGGGCCATGAGGTTGGCGACCGCTTGCTGCAGGGGATTGCACTGGAGTTGTTGCGTAGTGTGCGGGGCACGGATGTCGTTGCCCGGCTGGGCGGGGATGAGTTCACTGTCCTTGTCGAAGACATGAATGATCCGGAAGATGCCGCGGTAGTGGCCCGGAGCGTGACCTTTGCCTTGGCCCGTCCGTTTATTGTGGATGATCAAGGAACCGAGATCACCGTAACGGCGAGCGTTGGCATTGCTACGCATCCCGCATGCGGCGCTGACACCACGCTGTTGATGCAGGCGGCGGACCTGGCGATGTACCGCGCCAAGCATAAAGGGGGGAACCAGTATGAGTTTTTTACCCCGGAAATGAACGCCAAAGCGCAAGTTCATTTAATGCTGGAGCAAAGCTTGCGTCGTGCAGTGATCCAGCAAGAATTCCGGTTGCATTATCAGCCGCAGATCGACATTGGCACGGGCCAGATTCGCGGCTTTGAGGCCCTGATTAGATGGCAGCATCCGGTTTCCGGCATGGTCTCACCGGCCACCTTTGTGCCCTTGCTCGAAGAAACCGGGTTGATTCTCCAGGTAGGTGCCTGGGTGATCGAGGCAGCATGCCATGAGCGCGCACAATGGCGCGACAGAGCGCTGGTTCCGGACAACTGCACGGTGGCGATCAACCTCTCGCCACGACAGTTCAATGACCGGGATCTGATCCCGCTGCTTCGTCGTTCGCTGGCCGTCAGCCATCTTGAGCCCAGCATGCTGGAAATCGAGATCACTGAAAGTTGTTTGATGGAAGACATAGAGGCGACCTGCAAGTTGCTAGAGAACATCAAGCAAATCGGCATCAAGCTTTCGATCGATGATTTTGGAACTGGTTATTCTTCGCTGGCCTACCTGAAATCGTTTGAGCTTGATGTACTCAAGATTGATCGTGCCTTTGTGAAAGGGTTGACCAGCAGCAGCAAAGACGACGCAATTGCTGCATCCATTGTGCAGTTGGCGCACAACCTCGGTTTGAAGGTGATCGCTGAGGGCGTTGAAACACTGGAACAGCTGAACGTCTTGCGGCAGTTTGGATGCGATCTGGCGCAAGGTTTCCTGTATTCACCGGCCCTGCCGGCCGGAGACCTTGGGGCCTTTATCCACGGCCACAACCAGAAACTCCCGGATCAGGCATCCCCACAATGAACCGGCGAGGGAGCTTGCTGCCCTCCGGCCGGTTTTGGGCGCACCGGGCTTTCTGGCCAGACATATCCCAGGTGTTACACCAGCGGCCCACCCAGGCGTTAACCTGGTTAGGTTGTAACATGGAACAGCGTAGGCTTTCCCTTATCCACCGCAGTGACTCACCCCCGCGAAACGGCCCATGTGTTAACGCTGAAATGATCCAACCTTAAAAAGAGATTGGATATTTCAGCGGATCATCCGGTCTGCGTTATTTCAGGAGTCCTGCCGTGCATGTAAAGGAAAGATCATGACTCCCCTGCAAAAACTTCAAGCCTCCGTCACTCAGCTTGAAGGCGCCAATGTACTCGAGATGCGCAGTGTCGCGGTCGCCGCGATGCAGCATATCGTTGAACTGGTATCAGAAATCACCTCTGATGCAGAAATGACTAACCAGCTACTTCAAAATGAAATCCGCGAGCTATCAGAGCGCCTGCGCATGCTTGAGAACACGAGTTCGGGTGATTGAGCCTGTAAGACCTCAGATTTTGTACGCGGCAATGGTTTCCCGCATTTGCTTTGAGACGATCGCAAGCTGGTTCGCAGTGGTCGCCGATGCGCGCGCAGCCACACTGGCGTCGTCGGCCATCCGGGATATTTTCTCAACCTGAATAGCGATCTGATCACTCGCCGCGCCCTGCTCCCGGATCGCATTGCTGATCTCACTGACCATGTCCACGGCGCGGGTTGAGGCGTTGTGAATATCCATCATCGCCTGCGCAGCTTGCCCCGCATCTGTTTTGCTTTGCTCTACCTTATCCAGTGCTAGCTTGATTGCTCCGGTCGTTTTCTCGGTGTTATAGGCAATATCGGTGGTAAGCCGATCAATCTCGGCCGTCATGCTAGTGGTGTGATCCGCAAGCTTGCGCACTTCGTCGGCTACCACGGCGAATCCGCGTCCCTGTTCGCCAGCTCGAGCCGCTTCAATTGCCGCATTCAGGGCCAGAAGATTAGTTTGACTGGCGATATCCTTGATGGTCAAAACTGAGCGCGAAATACTATCGATGCGTTCCCTCAGTTGTGCGAGGTCTGTGGCCGTCGTGCTGACGCTGGTGGCGACGGCCTCGACATTCTGGACAGACAGCGCCACCACCGATTGTCCCGCATCAGCGTACTGACCAGCCTGTAGTACCTGTTCATTGGTGGCCGCTGCACGATTGCCAACATGGTTAATACTGACCGTCATTTGTTCAACAGTGGCAGCCACAGTGGCAGAGGTATCACTCTGTGCCGTTGCACTGCTCGAAACCTGCTGGGCGTTCTCGGCCAGTTGATCGGTAGCTTGGGCCACTTGCTGTGACTGATCAACTAGCCGGCGAAAACTCGCTCGCAATGTCTCAACCAGGTTATTAAAGGCGCCAATGGTGTTGGCAATTTCATCTCTGGACGTAATGTGCAAGCGTCGGGTGAAATCCAGGTGCTCGCCTACATAAACCATCTCCTGATTCATCAGCGAAAGCGGCCGCATAATTCCGGTGTAGGTAAGAAACCCCACTATGGACAATACCGCAACAATAACCACAATCAGGGAAATATCAATTATTCGGCTGCGCGCTACATATTGAAGCGCGGCCTCTTTTTGTTCCTGGGCAAACCGGTCATTAATTTCAATATGGGCATTAAGGGCCTTGGTTGCGTCATTCATCCGCATTTCCGATTCATTTCGCAATTTGTCTTCGTTCTGTTGG
>JASLES010000215.1 GCA_030151005.1 Silvimonas sp. | reverse complement strand
ATTGTGCTGGGCCTGGCACTGGCGTTCCTGACCTTCTGGCTACTGCAGCAAGGCGGCAAGATTTTCTCCTGGCGTCTGTTTTTCAAGATTACCGAAATCATGCTGCTGTTCCTTGCCGCATCCATGTTGATCAACGGTGTGGAACGCATGATCGGGCTGGACTGGATTCCAGGCCTGGTTGATCCGCTGTGGAATACCGGCATGCTGCTGGATGACACCAGCCGCTTTGGCGGGGTGGTCGGCGCCTTGACCGGTTACCGTGCGCAACCAGCGCTGACCATGGTGCTGGTCTATGCCGCGTACTGGATCGCGGTGGTCGTCGCGCTCAAGCGCGTGAGCGCCAGACAGAACAAGCCCAAGCCGGCTCCGGTGGCGGCGCAGGCCGCTAGCCAGTCCGGCCGCTAAGCCTGACGTGGTATCACAAAACAAAACCGCCCTGACCGGGCTGTTTTGTTTTGTGCGCTGTTGCGCAGGCAAATGTGCACGACTGTGTCCTCCAGCACGGGCCGGGATCGTTACACTAATCTGATCCCCTTCTGCAGTGGCCAACCATGAGCGATACCGCAGCTCCTACCGCCCCTATGGCGATCACGCCGTGGACACTCTTTTACACCTTCGCCAGCATGGGTTTACAAGGTTTTGGCGGCGTCATGGCCTGGGCCAGACGCATTCTGGTGGAAGACCGCGGCTGGGTTGATAACCGTGAATTCACAGAGCTGCTGGCGCTCTCGCAAATTCTGCCCGGCCCCAACATCTGCAACCTGGCCAGCATTCTGGGGTATCGCTGGTGCGGCGTACGTGGCGCGTGTGCGGCCGTGGTCGGTCTTTTGGGGCCATCAGGCTTGATTGTGCTTGGGCTGGGCGCGCTCTATGAGCACTACCAGAATGCCCCCGGTGTTGAGGGTGCCGTCCATGGCATGACCGCCGTGGCTGTGGGCCTTGTGTTTGCTGCCGGGGTGAAACTGGCGCAAAGCCAGCCACGCAATGTGCGCGGACCAGTATTGGGCATTGCGGCACTAATCGCGGTGGCCGCGCTGCACTGGCCGCTGGTATGGGTACTGGGCGCGCTGATTCCGTTGGCGCTGGTGCTGGAGTGGCGCAGTAACCGGAGCCCCAACACATGAGTATCCTGATTCAGCTTTTTCTGCAGTTTGTCCTGATCAGCCTGCTGGCCTTTGGCGGCGCCAGCGCCACGTTGCCGGAGATGCACCGCTTTCTGGTGGTGCAGCATCATTGGGTCGACGACCACACGTTCAGTTCACTTTACGCCATCTCTCAAGCGGCGCCGGGGCCCAATGTCTTGTTTGTGGCCCTGTTTGGCTGGCATGTAGCCGGCATTGCGGGCGCAGCTGTCACGTTGTTCGCCATGTGTATTCCAGCCGCGCTGCTTGCCTTGCTGGTTGAACATTACATGAGCCGCTATCCGCACCACACCTGGCATCTGGTACTGCGGCGCGCGCTGGCACCGATCACGATCGGGCTGGTATTTGCCACGGCCTTGATTGTTTTCCAGGGTGCACCGGTGCATATCGGATCGGTCCTGCTGGTCATCGCCACCACGTGGATCACACTGCGTACCCGCTTCAATGCCTTGTGGCTGATTGCCCTTGGCGCCTTGCTGGGCGTGCTGGGCTGGGTTTGACTACCTGTCAAACCCGACCTTGCGACCAGTTGCAGTGCCATCCATGCTAAAGCGCTTACCCAAACCCGTTCTTATCAGTGGATGATCTGCAATGTCTTTGATGAATCATGTCTCTGTCGGCACGAACCAGTTTGATGCTGCCGTCCAGTTCTACGATGCCGTCATGGCCGCGCTCGGTGCCAAGCGCGTGATGGCGTTTCCGGGCGCGGTTGCCTATGGCCACCAGGTGCCAGAATTCTGGGTGCAACGCCCGTACGACGGCAAAGATGCTGGCACAGCCAACGGTGTGCATTTTGGCTTTAATGCCGCCAGCAAAGCGCAAGTAGATGCCTTTCATGCTGCGGCACTGACCGCCGGGGGCCATGATGATGGCAAGCCCGGCCCGCGCGTGGATTACGGCGCGCAGTACTACGGCGCATTTGTGCGCGATCCGGATGGCAACAAGATCGAAGCCATGTTCTGGGATGAAAGCGCGGCGTGACCGCGTTTGCAGCCACACGCAAAAAGGGCCTCATTGAGGCCCTTTTTGCTGGTCACGCGCGTATCAAGCCACTACCGGGATCAGCGGGTCGGCCGCCGCAAGCGCTTGATCACGATCTGCCGCCGGTGGGTAAATCCAGACGGTGCAGATTTGCGTCTTGAGAGACTTGGCTTCTTCCTTCACCAGCTTGACTTGCCTGTCCCACCCTTCCGTGTACACCGCGCCCCACGCGCCCAGATCCAGGCAGGTCACATATTTGGGTTGGCTATACGGGATAGGTGGCACGCCCAGCAAGTCTGCAGCCACGTTATTACCCGCCGAACGCCCCAACGCAATGGCGTGCTGGCAGGTCATCAGGGCGTAATTGCCGAGATCGTCGGTTGCGGCATAAGCCGTGTCACCGGTGGCGAAAATATCGTTCTGGCCGATCACTTTCAGGTGCCCATCCACATGCAGGCGACCATGAGCATCGCGTTCGCCCGGTACTTGTTCGGTAAGCGCATTGGCCCGCACGCCCACCGTCCACACCACGGTTTTGGCCTCGATGCGCCGACCGTCGGTCAAGGTCACACCATTGGCGTCAACCGCTGCTACGCCCGCATTCAGACACCACTCCACGCCCAACGCCGCGCAGGCTTCCGCTATCACCGGGCGGATTTCTTCACCCAGGCTGGCACCAATGTCGCTGCCACGATCCACAACAATCACGTTTACCTTGGCGTCTTCCCCCAGAACTGCGCGCAGGCGCGCGGGCATTTCAGTGGCGGTTTCGATCCCGGTAAAGCCGCCGCCAGCCACCACAACGGTATTGCGTGCAGCGGATTCAGGCAGCGTATTCAAGGCCTTGAGGTGCGCCTCCAGCCGCATGGCTTGCTCGATCTGATCAACATCAAACGCAAACTCACTCACGCCTGCCAGCGCCGGCCGGACGACACGGCTGCCCGTCGCCAGCACCAGTTTGTCGTAATCAAAGCTGACTTCCTCGCCCCTTTCGTTGGTGTACTGCACGCGCTTGCCGGCGGCATCAATCGTCCTGGCCATCCCCTTGATGAACTTCACGCCCACGGCGGCAAACAGTTCGGCCAGCGGTGCTTTCATCTGGTGCACTTCTGATTCGTAAAAACGCGGACGGACGCGCAATTCTGCGGCTGGCGCCAGAACGGTGACTTCGACATCGGCACGGCCTTCTTTATCCAGCAAACGTGCAGCGCTCAGCGCGCTCCACATGCCACCAAAACCAGAACCGAGCACCAGAATGTGTTGTTTCATTTTCGAATATCCGACAAGTAGAAAGACGATTGCTGATCGCCATCGGCACACTGCCAGGTAGCGACCCATAACTACGACTATATCGATCGTAGTTATGCTTTGCAACTGACTTGCGGCACAAAAAATCACACAGCAAACCGCATCAGCATGCACAACCTTGTGATTGCAAAGGCAAAAATGCTAATATATACGACAAATTCAGTCGGAGATTGACATGGCGCTCTACAGTGCCGGCGTGGAATACGGCATTCATTGCCTGTTGTTTCTGGTCGACGAACGTGGCCAAAGTCGGGAAGCCAGCGTGCGGGATCTGGCAGAGCTGCAAGGCGTGCCACTGGAATACCTGGCGAAAGTGTTCACCAAACTGGCAAGGGCCGGGCTTGTGGTCGCCACCGAAGGGGTGCGGGGCGGGTTCCGGCTGGCCAGAGCCCCCGGCGAAATCAGCGTGCTGGATATCGTGGCTGCCATTGATGGCCCCAAGGCTATTTTTGACTGCCGGGAAGTGCGTGAACGCTGCGCCATCTTTGACGAAGCCGCGCCCGACTGGGCCGTGAGCGGCCCTTGTGCCATTCACAAGGTCATGCTGAACGCGCAACAACAGATGGAAACCGCACTGGCCCGGCAAAACATCCTGGATCTTGCCCGTCAGGTAGGGCAAAAGGCGCCTGCCCACTTCACGACGCAAGTGAATAGCTGGCTGAGCGAACGCCGCGACAACAAAGGCGCGGGCAACCCGCCAGAGGTTATTGCGCTGGTGAAAGTGCCAGACTGAACTGCGCACGTTGATGGCCATGAATAAAAAACGGGACCCCAGGTCCCGTTTTTTATTGGCGATTCGCACCAGCAACTCACCACACGCCGACAAACTCCAGAATCCCTTCCGCCGCCTGACGGCCTTCATACACCGCGCGCACCACCAGATCCGCCCCCCGAACCTGATCGCCGCCGGCAAATATTTTGGGGTTGGCAGTCTGATACTTGAGCGTCTGGTTGGCCGGCGCGACCGTGCGGCCCCAGTCATCGGTCTTGATGCCCTGGGCATCAAACCAACTGGCGGCTTCGGCCTGGAAACCAAAGGCAATGATGACGTGATCGCACTCAATCACCTCTTCAGAATCAGGTACGTTCTCGGCGCGACGGCGGCCTTTTTCATCAGGCTCGCCCAAGCGGGTGGTGACCAGCGTCAGCGCCAATGTGCCATCGGCTTTTTGCTGGATACCCACCGGCTGGCGGTTCCACAGGAACTGCACGCCCTCTTCCTTGGCATTGGCCACTTCCCGCTTGGAGCCGGGCATATTGGCTTCGTCCCGGCGATACGCGCAGATCACGCTCTTTGCGCCCTGGCGGATGGACGTGCGGTTGCAGTCCATGGCCGTGTCGCCACCGCCCAGCACCACCACGCGCTTGCCTTTCATGGATTGGGGCGCTTCACCGGCCGGCAGCGTGCCCAGCTTCTGGCGGATGTTGTTGATCAGGAACGGCAACGCTTCCAGTACGCCCGGCAATTCTTCACCCTCAAAACCGCCTTTCATGTACTTGTACGCGCCCATACCCATAAAGACGGCATCGTAGTCACGCAGCAGCTCTTCAATCGTGATGTCGGTGCCAATCTCGGTCTTCAGCCGGAACTCCACCCCCATGCCTTCCATGATTTCCCGGCGGCGGGCGACGATGTCTTTTTCCAGCTTGAACTCGGGAATCCCGAACGTCAGCAGACCGCCAATCTCTTCATAGCGATCAAACACCACCGGTTTAACGCCATTGCGCACCAGGATGTCCGCGCAGCCCAAACCCGCCGGGCCCGCGCCGATGATGGCGACTTTCTTGTCGCTCCACACCACTTTGGACATATCCGGCCGCCAGCCTTGTTCATAGGCGGTGTCGGTAATGTATTTTTCTACCGAACCAATCGACACCGCACCAAAGCCGCCCTGATTGAGCGTACAGGCACCTTCGCACAACCGGTCTTGCGGGCACACGCGGCCGCAGATTTCCGGCAGGCTGTTGGTCTTATGGCTGAGTTCTGCCGCTTCAAACAGCTTGCCTTCCTGTACCAGCTGCAGCCAGTTGGGAATGTAATTGTGCACCGGGCATTCCCACTCGCAGTACGGATTGCCGCAAGACAAACAACGCCCGGCCTGGTCCGCCGCTTCACCTGCGCCCAGCGGCTGATAGATTTCCTTGAAAACGTAAATGCGCTCGTTCGCCGGGGTTTTCTCGCCCGGGTTGCGCGCTACATTCATGAACTGAAATACATCCATTGGGTTATCCCCTGTGAGGTGTGATGGTCGGGTTCAACCCGTCATCACGCCAGAATCATTTGCGATCTCGCAGGGTGGATTGGCGCTAACGCACCGAATCCACCCTGTGATCATCAGTCTTTCAAAAGGTCATCGAGCTTGGCGGCTTTGGGCTTCACCAGCCAGAAGTAATCCACCGCTTCGTCAAAGTCTTGCAGGATTTCATCCGCCCGTTGCGAGCCGGTTTCCTTCAGGTAATCGCGCAATTTTTCCTTCAGAAATGCGCGCACCGCACCGTAAGACTCGCTGTTGATCAGGTTGATATCGACGAGTTCGTTGTTGTAGCGATAGGCAAATTTTTCGCGCTTGTCATAGATCAGCGCAAAACCGCCGGTCATGCCCGCACCAAAGTTGTAGCCGGTTTCGCCCAACACAATCACTGTGCCGCCGGTCATGTATTCACAACCGTGATCGCCCACGCCTTCCACAATCGCCAGCGCGCCAGAGTTACGCACCGCAAAGCGTTCGCCCGCCCGGCCAGCGGCAAAGAGTTCGCCCCCGGTGGCGCCGTACAAACACGTGTTACCCACAATCACGGCTTCATCCGCGCGAAATTCGCTGGTTTTGGGCGGGTAGATCACCACACGACCGCCAGCCATGCCCTTGCCCACGTAGTCATTGGCATCGCCTTCCAGTTCCAGCGTCAGGCCCGGCGCATTCCATACCCCAAACGACTGGCCGGCCGAGCCGGTCAGCTTCACGTGCAGACAATCCTTGGGCAGGCCGTCTGCACCGTGCGCCATGGCAATTTCGCCAGACAAGCGCGCGCCAATAGAACGGTTAACGTTGCGTACCTTGTATTCATGGCGTTGCGGCGTTTTGGCCTTGATGCCGGCCAGCGCGTCTTTCACCATCTGTTCGGCCAGTTCACCCTTGTCAAAAGACGGGTTGCTGTCTTCGATGCAGAAACGCGGTTCGCTGTCCGGAATCTGCCCCTGACTGAGCAATACATCCAGCCGCAGTTGCTTCTGGCGCGCGGTGGCGCCTTCAGCCAGGCCCAGCAACTGCGTCTGGCCAATCAGTTCGGCCATGCTGCGTACACCCAGCTTTGCCATCCATTCGCGGGTTTCTTTGGCGATGAAGGTAAAGTAATTGACCACCATCTCCGGCAGGCCAGTGAAGTACTTGCTGCGCAGTTTGATTTCTTGCGTCGCCACGCCGGTCGCGCAGTTGTTCAGGTGACAGATACGCAGGTATTTGCAGCCCAGCGCCACCATCGGGCCGGTACCGAAACCAAAGCTTTCCGCGCCCATGATGGCCGCCTTGACCACGTCCAGACCGGTCTTGAGGCCACCGTCAGTCTGCACGCGCACGCGGCCGCGCAGGCCGTTGGCGCGCAGCACCTGTTGCGCTTCGGTCAGGCCCAGTTCAAACGGCGTACCGGCGTATTTCACGCTGGTCAGCGGCGATGCACCGGTGCCACCGTCGTAACCGGAGATCGTGATCAGATCGGCATAGGCCTTGGCCACACCGGCGGCAATGGTGCCCACACCGGGTTCCGCCACCAGCTTCACCGAGACCAGCGCCTTGGGGTTGACCTGCTTCAGGTCAAAAATCAGCTGGGCCAGGTCTTCAATCGAATAGATGTCGTGGTGCGGCGGCGGGCTGATCAGACTGATGCCGGGCTTGGAGCAA
>JASLES010000197.1 GCA_030151005.1 Silvimonas sp. | reverse complement strand
GCCAACGATGTTTTCAGGATTGCCACAGGCACCACCAACCCGGTACCGCTGGGTTTGACACTGAACGGCCCGCAATGCATTGCCATAGATGCTGCCGGCAATTTATATATCACTGCGGGTACTGATATTTTTGAAGTTGCCGCTGGCACATCGACTGCCGATCCACTGACCGTTTCTCCTCCCCTGGCGCAACCAACCGGCATTGCAGTTAACGCTGCAGGCAACTTGTATGTCGCTGACTCAGGAAGCAACACGCTGTACAAAATTGCCGCAGGCTCCGGCATGGCCACCCCGATCCCGACGGGCTCTGTCACGCTCAATATACCCGTGGGGCTCACCCTGGGTAGCGATGGCAATCTGTACGTGGCCGACTATGGCGACGCCAAAGTGTATGAAATTGTGCTCCCCTGACGCCGACTGACCGGGTTGCCTGAAAAGCCCGCCACTGCGCCGGGCCGGGTAGGGCTGCGCCGCATCGGCAAAAGCCAGTCAGTCACGCTAGAATACGCCCCATTTCCCAATCGACAGACCCCGGCTGCCTACCCCAGGGCGGCCGCACAGGAACACACAATCAATGGCTGTAGAACCAACCTCCAAAGCAAAATCCGGCAAGGTGGATTCGTCCACGCAACACACCCCGATGATGGCGCAGTACCTGAAGCTTAAGGCGGATCATCCGGACAAGTTTGTGTTTTACCGGATGGGGGATTTCTACGAGCTGTTCTATGACGATGCCGTCAAAGCTTCCAAATTGCTGGATATCACACTGACCACGCGCGGCCAGTCTGCGGGCGAGCCCATCCGCATGGCTGGGGTGCCGTATCACGCGGTGGAGCAATATCTGGCCAAGCTGGTGAAGTTTGGCGAGTCCGTGGCCATTTGCGAGCAATTTGGCGATCCAGCCACCACCAAAGGCCCGGTGGAGCGTCGGGTGGTGCGGGTGGTGACGCCCGGCACATTGACGGATGCCGCCCTGCTGGACGACAAAACCGAGAACCGTATCCTGGCGTTGACGCTGGAGAAGGGCGCGCTGGGCATGGCCTGGTTGTCGCTGGCCTCCGGTGACTTTGCCCTGATGGATACCACGGCAGAAAAACTGGTCTCTGAACTGGAACGGCTGCGCCCGGCAGAAATCCTGATTGCAGATGGTGCTGCGCTGGCCTTGTTTGACCAGATCAGCGCACCGGTGCGTCGCCTTTCGCCCTGGCAGTTTGATCGTGAAAGTGCCGCCCGCAATCTGACCCGCCACTTTGCGGTACATGATCTGGCCGGTTTTGGCGTGACCGACGACACGCTGGCGCTGGGCCCGGCAGGGGCTTTGCTGGAATACGTACGCAGCACACAAGGCGGCGTGGTGCCGCAACTGGCCGGTTTGCGGGTGGAAAGCCACACCCAGTTCATTGAGCTGGATGCCGCTACCCGCCGTAATCTGGAATTGACCGAGACCATCCGTGGCGAAGCCTCGCCCACGTTGTTCTCTTTGCTGGATCGCTGCGCGACAGGCATGGGCTCGCGTTTGCTGCGCCATTGGTTGCATCACCCCTTGCGTCAGCACGGCCCGATTCTGGAGCGCCAGGAGGCCATCGGCGCACTGGTCGAAACTGGCGCATATATCGATATCCATCGCGTGCTGGACGATGTGGCGGATATTGAGCGCATTGCCAGCCGCATTGCATTGCGCAGCGCCCGTCCGCGTGATCTGGCCAGTTTGCGGGATAGCCTTGTTTCACTGGCAAACCTGCCGGCTGCATTGCCAGCGCAACCATTTTTTGCCGGGCTGGCGCAAGCGCTGCAGCCCGACCCGGCGCTGCACAGCATGCTGGCGGCCGCCATCAAACCTGAACCTGGTGTGGTGCTGCGGGAAGGCGGGGTCATTGCGGATGGGTTCTCCGCAGAACTGGACGAATTACGCGCCATTCAGGTCGGCGGCGGTGAGTTCCTGACGCAAATGGAAGCGCGTGAGCGCGAACGTACTGGCATCGCCAATTTGCGGGTGGAATACAACCGGGTTGCCGGCTTCTTTATTGAGGTCACCAACTCGTACCTGGATCAGGTGCCGCCGGAGTATCGCCGTCGCCAGACCATGAAAAACTGCGAGCGCTTTATCACACCAGAACTCAAGGTGTTTGAAGACAAAGCGCTCTCGGCGCAAGACCGAGCGCTGGCGCTGGAAAAACAGTTGTATGAAACCCTGCTGGAGGATCTACAGGACTATCTGCCGGCACTGCGTCTGGCCGCGCATGCGGCGGCCACGGCCGATACGCTGGCGTGTCTGTCTGCCCGCGCGGTGGAGTGCAATTACGTCGCGCCGCAGTTTGTCGATGAAACCGTGCTGCACATCGACGCCGGTCGTCATCCGGTGGTGGAGTCGCAGATCGACGACTTCATTCCCAATGGCGTGGATTTTGCCGCTACCCGCAAACTGCTGCTGATTACCGGTCCGAACATGGGCGGTAAATCAACCTATATGCGGCAAGTGGCCTTGATCGTGCTGCTGGCCCATGTGGGCTCCTGGGTGCCGGCCACTGCAGCCACGATTGGTCGTGTAGACCGCATTTTTACCCGCATTGGCGCATCGGACGACCTGGCGGGCGGGCGCTCGACCTTTATGGTGGAAATGACCGAAACCGCCAACATCCTCAACAACGCCAGCGAGCACTCGCTGGTGCTGATGGATGAAGTCGGGCGGGGCACATCCACCTTTGACGGGCTGGCGCTGGCCTGGGCGATTGCCCGTGCGTTGATCGAGAAAAACCGCGCCTACACGCTGTTTGCCACGCACTACTTTGAATTGACGCGCCTGGC
>JASLES010000116.1 GCA_030151005.1 Silvimonas sp. | reverse complement strand
GCAAAAAACCATCGGCCAGCACGCTGACCAAAACGTGGCAACCATCGCCCAGCGCGAAACCCTGCTGCAGCCCTTTGAAGAACTGCGCCAATGGGCCCATGCGCAGCAACCCGCGCTGGTGCCTCTGTGCGAAAAACTGGCCGCTGCAACCGTCGCCGGCAGCACGCTGACCCTGGCCGGCCCCACGGGTGAACGCAACACGTACGCATTACTGCCCCGAGAAACCGTCTTGTGCGTGGCCGGGGTGGAGGATGTACTGCAACAGGTGGCCACCGTCCTTGCCGTAGGTGCGCGGGCCGTCATCGTGCAACGCGCCGGCATCAAGGATCTGGTGAACCGCCTGCCCAAAATGGTGACCGCGCGCATTACGCTGGTCGAGGCAACAGCAGATCTGAAAACACTGCCGTTTGACGCGGTACTGCACCATGGCGACTCTGACGAACTGCGCGCATTGGGTCAGACCCTGGCCGAACGTGACGGCCCGATTGTGGGCGTGCAGGGCTTGCCTGCAGGTGGCGAGGAGTTTGCGCTGGAGCGCCTGTTGCTAGAACGGGCGCTGTCTGTAAATACGGCGGCAGCGGGCGGCAATGCCAGTTTGATGACGATCGGGTGATTGCGGCGCGGGGCGGGTTGCGAGGCGCATCCGCCTCGCGCGGCAGGCACTAAAATACCGGCATGACCACGACCGCCCGCCTCTTCATAGGCCTGACGCCTCCGCCCGCTGTCCGCCAGCAATTGGCCACAGCGCGTGATCGGGCATCTGTGCAATTCGGCGGCAAGCCGGTTGCCATAGACAATCTGCACCTGACGCTGGCCTTCCTCGGCCAGACGTCGTTGTCTCGTCTGGATGAACTGACCGGACTGATCGATCAATGCGGTTTTATGGCCATGACACTGCAACTGGCCTGCGTGGGTAGTTTTAGCGCAGCCAAAGTGGTGTGGGCCGGGCTGGCAGAGCGGCACATCGCGCTGGATGCGCTGGCAGGAAGGCTGCAACGCGCTTTGCAGCAGCAGGATTTCAGCGTGGACACCCAAGGCTTCAGTGCCCACGTTACGCTGCTGCGCAAGGCGGTGTGCCCGGCACATACGATAACGCCCGCCATCATCTGGCGGGCGTCACAATTAAGTCTGTATGAATCGCGCTCAACGCCGGCCGGCGTGGAATATCACATTCTGCATCGTCTGCTCAGTCACCAAGCGGCCGGCTGACCAGAGCACGCAGGAAAACATCAGGGAAACACGTCACCCTGCATGGCCAGCACGCCGCTGCGACCAGGAATCTCTGCCATCTCGACGTGATGATAGGGCAGCTTGGCCGGGTCCAGCGTGCCGTACAGATCGCCGCAAGACACCAATTGATAACCCTGTTCGATCCAGCCCGCCAGCAGGCGCTCGAAGGTCGGCAATAGTTTCATGCCTTCCAGTTCGGCATGCAGGGTAAACACGTGACCGTAGGGCTGCCTGTCTTCTGTCATGCGCAAGATGTGCTCGTGGACGTTCTCGGCATTCAGGCCATCTACGCCCAGGAGTTCATCCAGCGTCGGCAGTGTGCCAGGCAGCTGCACGCAACGCACCAGCTCGCCCTTTACCACCGGCCAGAACGGATGCGTGCCGCGCGTATCCGCAGCGTAACGCAACCCCATATGTTGCTCGTAGCGGTAAGCGTGTTCATTCATTTGCCAGCCCGCGGCACCGTGGGTGGTGGCCGGCTCGCCAAAAATACTGTTGAAACGTTCTGCCGCTTTGTTGAGTTCCGCGCGGGTCCAGGCTTCATCTGCAGCAGCTACGCCATCTTGCCAGCGGATATGATCCCAGGTGTGGATGCCGTTTTCAAAACCGGCGGCCGCCACACTGCGCATGAGTTCTGCACAGCGCTTGCCGATATCCGGCCCCGGTAGCAGCGTGCCGTACATGAGAGTTTTGATGCCGTAGTGCTCCACAACAGAGGTGCGGGACACTTTTTTCATAAAACCAGGACGGAACACGCGCTTGATAGCGCGGCCAGTGTGGTCCGGCCCCAGGCTCCACAAGAACGTGGCATTGGCCTTGTGCCGTTGTAGGGCCTCGACAAGGCGCGGCACACCCACGCGCGTGCCCCGGAAGGTATCGACATCAATCTTGAGCGCTAGCAATCGCATAAATCTGGAACGGCTTCGGTAACAAAACGGGTTGAATCAGAATGATCAGAATGAGGCCAATGGACGACGCCTGGACCAACCAGTCAATGCGTGACAGCGGTATCCGATGCAGCGTCCGCTTTAGCCTTGTGCCCCCGGCGCAGCATTTCCTGCTCCATGGCGGTAAACTGGTGCAGCAACTGGTCACGTGCGGTACCGGTTCCCAGGCTACCTACCAGTTTAGAGGTCGGCGTCCATTCGGCGTGGTAGCTTACCACGGTCTGGCCGTTCTTTTCGGACAAGGTACTGACACTGGAAAGCGGCCCGGAATCCCCCCCCACCGAATGGGCGCGGATTTCGGTCATCGGCTTGAGTTCCAGCTCGCGGATCGAATCATATGAGGTATGGAATATCCCAAGCGGCACCACGCCCTTTTGTTCCACTTTCATCGTGGTATCCGTACGCTCCAGAATCTTGCTGCTACTGAGGTTAGGCACAAAGCTGGCCATATGATCAAAGTCGGTCAGCACCTGCCAGGCCACCTCCCGCGATACCGCCACGGTAAATTCGCTCTCCAGCGTCACCGTTTCGCCTTTTTTTTCGACGTGTGCGGCGACCGGGCTGGCGGCAGCGCTATCTTGCGCAAAGGCAGGCAGACCAGCCAGGAAGGCCAGCACGCCTGAGAGGGAAATCAGAAATCGCATAGGACTCTCCAGATGCCGTGGACGCATGTTGCCAGCAAAATCATGACATGTGCATGGCCCGGTTCACGACTTATGGTAGACGGCCAACCCGCACTTTGCCGCTGAACCCTGCCACAAGGCGCAGACTTGACCATGCCGCAAGACATGCCCTTCCCCATAAAAAAAAGGCCCGAAAGGGCCTTTTTCAACAACATAATAATGAGGGATCAGCTCTCGCGGGTGACGCGCCAGACTTCTTCCAGGGCGGTTTCACCGCGCTGCACGCGGCGCACGCCATCCTGGCGCAGCGTAGACATGCCGTGCGCCAGCGCATAATCCTTCAGCTGTTGTTCTGGCACTCGCGCGTGGATCATGCCGCGCAGGGCTTCATCCACCTTGAGGAGTTCATAAAGACCGGTGCGGCCGCGATAGCCAGAGTCCCCGCATTCCGGGCACCCCACCGGGCGGTACAGAACCGGCTTGCCAATACCTTCAAATGCAGCCAGTTCATCGGGCTGCGGCTCATCCAGGCGGCGGCACGTCGGGCACAGTTTGCGCGCCAGTCGCTGCGCCAATACACCCAGCAAGGAAGACGCCAGCAAGAAAGGCTCAATACCCATGTCGGTCAGCCGGGTCACCGCACTGATGGCATCATTGGTGTGCAAGGTAGCCAGTACCAGGTGACCGGTGAGCGAGGCCTGCACGGCAATCTGCGCGGTTTCCAGGTCACGGATTTCACCGATCATGATCACGTCCGGGTCTTGCCGCAAAATGGCACGCAGGGCGCGGGCAAAACTCATGTCGATGCGCGGGTTGATTTGCGTCTGGCCCACGCCATCCAGATCGTATTCGATCGGATCTTCAACCGTCATGATGTTGCTGGTTTTGGAGTCCATGCGCGAGAGCGCGGCGTAGAGCGTCGTGGTCTTACCCGAACCCGTCGGGCCTGTGACCAGCACAATGCCGTGGGGCTCGTTGAGCATGGCTTGCAATTGCACCAGCGCTTCACCGCCCATACCCAGTTTTTCCAGGTTCAGGCGGCCAGCAGATTTATCCAGCAAACGCAGCACGGCGCGCTCGCCATGACCGGTCGGCAAGGTGGAGACCCGGACGTCAACCGGGCGCCCCGCCACACGCAAGGTGATGCGGCCATCTTGCGGCAAGCGTTTTTCCGCGATATCCAGCCCGGCCATGACCTTGATCCGCGACACCAGGGCCGAATGCAGTGCCCGCTTGGGCTCCAGAATATCCCGCAACTGGCCATCGACCCGGAACCGCACTACCGAGCGCGTTTCAAACGGCTCCAGATGCAAGTCAGAGGCGTTTTCCCGCAGGGCTTCGGTCAGCAGGGCGTTGATCAGACGAATGATGGGCGCGTCGTCTTCGGTTTCCAGCAGGTCTTCAATCTCGGGCAATTCTTGCGCCAGGCGCGAGAGATCCAGACTGCCTTCCAGGTCGTCCGCCACGCTGGACGATGCGCTGCCCGCGTTGCTGAATAGCTCGGACAGGCGCGCCTCATAGGCTTCCTGATCCAGTAATTCGACATCCAGCGGGCGACCGGCCACGCGGCGCAGTTCATTCAACGCGGAGAGGTCGGCGCCTTTGCGCATGAGCACATGCACCGAGTCTTCATATTGCACGGTGTCGACCACGCCAAAATCACGGGCGAAGTGATAAGGAACCAGCCGTGCGCTCACTTGGTTTGACCTTGCGTATCTGCAGCAGCCGGGGCACTGGCCGCCGGAGCTACCGGTTGCGTGACTTCCGGCGTCTTGTTGCCGGCGCCGCGCAGGTCTTGCACGCCATAACGCGAGGTGGACGGCGTGGTGGGTGTGCTCTTCAGTTCAGGCAATACTGCTTTGGGCACTGCCGGCAGGGCCGGGCCATCAGACATGTTGAATTCTTGCTGCACGCGACGCAGGTATTGATAGCGATCAACCGAAAGACTATCGGTGTCTTTGCTGTCGTACAGGATCACCGGGCGCAAGAACACCATCAGGTCAGTCTTTGCCCAATTGCGGCTCTGGTAGCGGAACAAGCCCCCAATGACCGGGATATCGCCCAGAATCGGCACCTTGTTCATGTCATTGGACGACGAATCCTGCAGCAGGCCACCCAGCACAATGGTCTGACCGTTATCCACCAGCACCTTGGAATCAATAGTGCGTTTCTTGGTGGCAATGCCGCCACCGTTGGTGTTCACAGTGCTGTCAATGCTGGAGACTTCCTGGTACACCTGCATGGTAATCGAGCCGCCTTCCGACACCTGCGGCCGCACCGCCAGCGTAATACCGATATCCTGGCGCGTATAAGTATTGAACGGGTTGGTGTTGGAACCGGTCGATGCCGTCTGCCCGGTCAGGATAGGAATGTTCTGGCCAACCAGGATGCGGGCTTCTTCGTTATCCAGCGTCACCAGGTTTGGTGTGGACAACACATTGGCGTCGCCGGTGTTTTCCAGCGCCGACAAAATGACACCCGCCGTGGCAGAGCTGTTGACCACGCCCAGGTTAAACCCTGTAGGAGCGCCATTGGTAAAGGTGCCGGTCGAAATCCCTGACAGAATGCTGGAAATCGGGTTGTTGAGCGTGGCAATACTGCCCGCCAGACCAGACAACCCCACGACGGATGTCCCGGAACCCGTCAGGCCCAACTGCCACTGCACCCCCAACTCATTGAGCTTGGAAGCGTTAACTTCCGCAATGATGGCCTCGACATACACCTGCGCGCGGCGGGCATCGAGTTTGTCGATCACATCGCGCAAATTGTTATACACGTTGTCTGGCGCGGTGATGATCATCGAGTTGGTCATCGGATCAGCCGTGATCAGCACGTTGGCGCCACCCACCTGCACGCTGGTCGAGGTGGGCTGGGTGCTGGTACTGCTGCTGTTGCTTGAAGACGTCGGCGATGTAGAGCTCATCCCGGACAAGCCAGTACTGCCAGTGGAACTACTACTGCTCGAACTGCTGTTGCTGCTCAGACTGGCTGATGCCGCGAGGCTGGTGGACTGGGTGCTGCTGCTGTTGCCAGAGTCCTGCCCGGTCAAAATCCCCTTGAGCGTACCCGCCAGCTTGGTGGCTTCTGCATTGCGCAGATAAACCACATGGATATTGCCACCAGCGGCACCGGGTTGGTCCAGCGTATCTACAATGCGTTTGATCTGCTGCGCGGTGGCCTGGTTTTCAGAACGCACCAGCAAGGCGTTGCTGCGCACATCAGGCACGATGGTGCTGCGATGAATGCCCTCTCCTGGGTTGTTGGCCGGTGTTACCCCCTGCATGGAGATTTCCGGCATGAGGCGCGCCAGTGTCTGCGCGACATCCAGCGCGGACGCGTATTTCAGCTGGATCGGGAAAATATCCGACTGGGCGGGTTGATCAATGCTTTCAATAATGCGATTCAGGCGACGTACGTTATCCGCGTAATCAGTAATCACCAGCGTATTACCGGCCGGATAGGCTGCGACGGTATTGTTGGGTGACACCAGCGGCCGCAAGATCGGCACAAGCTGCGTGGCCGACTCATACCGCAACGGGTAGACCTGGGTGACGATCTTGTCACCAGACAGCTTCATACCGCGCTGGCCAGTGGCACTGTAGTTCTGTTTGGCATCGGCCTCAGGCATGACCTTGACCACGCCATTGCTCTCCAGCGCAGTAAAACCCTGCTGGCGCAGCGCCGACAAAAGAATGGGATAAACCGCATCTTTCGCGACCGGCTCGGAAGAGACGATATTGACCGTCCCTTTCACGCGCGGGTCGATCACAAAATTCTTGCCTGTGATCAGGCCAACGGCCTTGATGGTGGATTCGATATCGGCATTGACGAAGTTGAGCGTCACCGAATTAGTGTTATCAGCGGCCTGCAACAACTGGCTAGCGAGCAAACAGGCAATCAGTAAGGGGCGGAAACGAGGTTTCATTGCAATCCGTCAAGGCTGAATCTGGTAATGCATTCGCAGCAGGCTGCCGTGCCGGAGCAGCACAAGCTGAACCTGGGACTGCTGGCTAAATGCGGTATATACAGAGGAAATATCGGTATTCTGCGTCAGGTTGGCGCCGTTGATACTCTTGAGAACGTCCCCGCCTTGCAAGCCCAACGGACCGGCAAAAGGTTGCTGGGACGGATTATCGATCTGGATGCCACCACCAGCAGCGCTGCTGATGCCTTTGGCCCAGTCAGAAATATTGGCGCTTTGCATGGCCGCCGCAAGCTGACCACGCGTGAGCGTACTGGTCGGCCCTTCGCTGATTGCGCCACCGACGGCACCGGCTGGTGCTGGTGGCGGCGGAGCTGCTCCGACCACCGGGCCACCCACGGGCGGCTTTGCCGCCATGGGGGCGCTTGCGCCTTGCAGCATCAGCCGGGATGTCTGGCCGTGTTCGTCGAGCTCGACATGATCACGTTCTACCCGCGCCAGTTTCACGCCAGGGCGCAGATCTTGCCCTACGCGCACAGCGGTCGGGCTGGAGGCATCCAACCCGGTAAAAATGGCCGCGCTATAGCTATCACCGCCTGCAATCACTGCAATCAGCTGTGCCGACAGCGCGCTTTCGCCCGCGTCTTGCGCGCCGGAACCAAACCATGTACGCGCACCCACCCACTGCATCTGCGCACTGCGCGGTGCTTCTACGGCGGGCATCAGCCGGACTTGCGGCGAACGAGGCGCAAACAATTGCCAGAACAATCCGGCACAAGCCCACGCCAGCGCAGCCACCAATACGATGTCCAGCGCACCCACCCAGCGAGACTTGTCTATTGCAGATATTTTGGAAAATTTCACCGGAGCGACTATCTATGTATGTTCTGGTTTTGAACTGGGGCAATTTATACCAAATGCCACAGGCGCATGACTATAAGCGCACAGTCCCCGCAGCAGAGCGAGACACTTTATTTCGCGTTTTTTACGGTTTTGCTACTTCTCTTCAAAAAAGTGTTTGACAGCCCAAAAGGTGCATGGTTAAATGCGCACCTCTCGACGAGACACGGGTGATTAGCTCAGATGGTAGAGCGTCTGCCTTACACGCAGAATGTCGGCGGTTCGATCCCGTCATCACCCACCAAACCGCTGCGGAGCGGTAGTTCAGTTGGTTAGAATACCGGCCTGTCACGCCGGGGGTCGCGGGTTCGAGTCCCGTCCGCTCCGCCAGCAACACTCTTGTTGCAGCCTTGCTTGTTCTGTAGTTCTGTACTAAATCCAATCCATTCGTTGTCAAACATTCTTTCCTCTGATGTAAGAATGCGCCTGCATGCCGTGGCTATTCGGCAACACTCAGCGGCCAGTTTCGACGCCCGTCGCTTTAATTCCATGGATTGCTTGACCTGACCCGGCCGCTAGCGCAAATTCGTCAGAAATTGTCCACTGACCTTGCCCATGCCGCTTGCCTCACGCACTCTGGATAATCGTTCCCGTCCGCTGTCTGTCACCGTTGCCTTGATCGTCAGTGTGGGCGGCATTGCCGCGTTGCACACGTGGGGCGGTGTCACGCCAGGCTTACCCTTGTGGCTTATCGAGGCCTGGCTAGTTGCCGGCAGCGTGGGTCTGGCACTGCTGAGCACCCGCAGTCCGGCGCATCGCATCGATGTCGCACTGGAAGCCGAACCGGCCAGCACCGACGCTGCAACGATTCCCATCGCCCATTGCCTGCCCGATCTGGTGTGGCGCATTGATTACGCCAACCGCACCGTCACGCCGCTCAACGAAGCCACCGCACAGTTTCATCCGTCAGCATGCGATGGCAACGGCCGGTTATCCGGTTTGTTCCCTGCCCGCGTATCACGCCAGTATCTGGAAGCTCTGATTTCCGTGCAGAGCACCCAGGTGCAACAACAGTTTGAATACCGGCTGGGCAATGGCAATGAATCTGGCCAGCATGTGTTTGAAGCGCGCTTGCTGCCGCTCTCGCCGGGGGAATGTCTGGCGGTGATCCGGGATATCACGCAAATGAAAGCAACGGAAGAAGCCCTCTTCCAGCAGCAATTGTTTGTGCACCAGATTATCGACTCCAGCCCCAACCTGATTTTTGTGCGCGACAAACACGGCCGCTTCTTGCTGGTGAA
>JASLES010000115.1 GCA_030151005.1 Silvimonas sp. | reverse complement strand
GCTGGGCGACATTGCCGGCTGCGCCCGCGATGTGGACTTTGCCATTCGCTGGGGTTTTGGCTGGAAGCAAGGCCCGTTCGAAATGTGGCAAGCCGCCGGCTGGAAAGCTATCGCCGCTGCCATTAACGAAGACATCGCCGCTGGCAAGACTATGTCCAGCGCCGCGCTGCCGGCCTGGGTGGCCCAGCGCGATGGCGTGCATAAGCCAGAAGGCAGCTATAGCGCCGCTGATAACAGCCTGAAGCCGACCTCCAGCCTGCCGGTCTATGAGCGCCAGATTTACCCGCCGACCGTGTTTGGCGATGCCGAACTTGTCTACGGCGAAACCGTGTTCGAAAACGACGGCGTGCGCATGTGGCTGCGCGCTGGCGACGACGTGCCGGTGCTGACCTTCAAGACCAAAGCGCATTGCGTGGGCCCGGATGTACTGGCCGGCGTGCAAAAGGCCGTCAAGATTGCGGAAAAACGTTTCCCCGGTCTGGTGATCTGGCATCCGGAAGCCCCGTTCTCGGTTGGCGCCGATCTGGCCAGCATGGGCCCGGCCTTCATGACCGGCGACTTTGCCTCGATCGAAAACATGGTGCACGAGTTCCAGAAGACCTCGATGACCATCAAGTACAGCCAGGTGCCGGTAGTTGGCGCTGCGCAAGGTTACGCGTTTGGTGGCGGTTGCGAGTTCTTGATGCACTGCGCCCGCGTGGTTGCTGCGCTGGAAACCTATGTGGGTCTGGTTGAAGTGGGCGTGGGTCTCTTGCCGGCCGGCGGTGGTTGCAAGGAATTTGCCCTGCGCGCCGCGCGCGAAGCCAAGGGTGGCGACATCCTGGCCAGCCTGAAGGACTACTACATGGCCATGGCGATGGCCAAGGTTGGTACTTCGGCGGAAGAAGCCAAAGAAATCGGCTACTTGCGCGAGTCCGACATCATCGTATTCAACGCCAACGAAATCCTGCACGTCGCTCAGTCGCAAGTCCGCGCGCTGGCCGACGCCAACTACAAGGCGCCGGTCAAACCCAAAGCTTTCCCGGTCATGGGCCGTACTGGCGCTGCCACCATCCGTGGTCAGCTGGTGAACATGCTGGAAGGCGGTTTCATCAGCAAGTACGACTACTTCATTGGCTGCCAGATCGCTGATGTGGTGAGCGGTGGCGATGTCGAAGCCGGCACGCTGGTGGATGAAGAGTGGATTCTGAAGCTGGAGCGTGAGCGCTTCATGGGCTTGCTGAAGAAGGGCAAGACTCAAGAACGGATCATGTACATGCTGGAAAACAACAAGCCCCTGCGTAATTAATCAGCAAGCTACTGCGGCGGCGCATTACTGCGTCGTGCGGTGCGCGCAATCCTCATGGACCTCGGTCCATTCCGGTTGCTGTGCTCCTGCTCCTTGTACTGCGCCGCCTCGCTACGCTTGCCGATCAATTACGTCTCTGGACTGGTTAGGTCGTAAAAACCGGACCAGAAAACTGATCATTTTTAACGGCATGAGCCGTTGAATAAATACTCAGGAGCTCAAAAATGAGCAAACAAGTTCAAGAAGCCTACATTGTTGCTGCTACCCGCACGCCGGTAGGCAAAGCCCCGCGCGGCATGATGCGTTATGTGCGTCCGGACGACATGCTGGCCCACGTGATCAAGGGCGCGCTGGCTCAGGTGCCAAACCTGGACCCGTCCCGCATTGAAGACGCCGTGGTCGGTTGCGCCATGCCGGAAGCTGAACAAGGCATGAACATCGCCCGTATCGGCGTGTTGCTGGCAGGACTGCCCAATACCGTGGGCGGTGTCACCATCAACCGCTTCTGCTCGTCCGGCATCAACGCGGTACAAATGGCCGCTGACCGCATCCGCACTGGTGAAGCCGACATCATGATTGCTGCCGGGACTGAAAGCATGTCCATGGTGCCGATGATGGGTAACAAGGTTGCGCTGAATCCGGAAATTTTTGCCAAGGACGAAAACCTGGGCATTGCCTATGGCATGGGTCTGACCGCAGAGAAGGTCGCCAACCAGTGGAACGTCAGCCGCGAAGATCAGGACGCATTTGCGGTCGAGTCTCACCGCCGTGCGCTGGCCGCCATTGAAGCCGGCAAGTTCAGCGACGAAATCACCCCGCTGGAAGTCACCTACCGCGTGCCCAATCTGGCCACCGGTGAAGTAGAGCTGATTAAGAAAACCCTGACCACGGACGAAGGCCCGCGTCGCGACACCAGCATGGAAGGCCTGGCCAAACTCAAGACCGTGTTTGCCGCCAAGGGCTCGGTCACGGCCGGTAACAGCTCACAGATGTCTGACGGTGCCGGCGCGCTGATCCTGGTGTCGGAACGCATCCTCAAGGAATACAACCTGACCCCGCTGGCTCGCTACGTGAGCTTTGCCGTCAAGGGTGTGCCGCCAGAAATCATGGGTATTGGCCCGAAAGAAGCCATCCCGGCTGCGCTGCGTAACGCCGGTCTGACCAAGGATGATCTGGCCTGGATCGAACTGAACGAAGCTTTTGCTGCGCAAGCGCTGGCGGTGATTCGCGATCTGGGTCTGGAATCCGCCAACGTCAACCCGCAAGGCGGCGCCATTGCCCTGGGTCACCCGCTGGGTGCTACGGGCGCCATCCGCGCGGCCACGCTGGTTCATGGCATGCGCCGTGAAGGCATGGCCGGCAAATACGGCATGGTCACCATGTGTATCGGCACCGGTATGGGTGCTGCCGGCATTATCCAGGCGCTGTAATTGTTGAAAGGCCCGCAGCGATGAGGCAACCGGCATGAGGTTGCAGAGGATCAGGACGGTCAACGGCGCTGGCTGCAGCCAGCGTCTGGCCCCGTTCGCCCTGCAACTTGCTCATGCGCAGGTCGCCACTGTTGTTGCGCGCCCGTTTTACCGTTTTCTTCACGCTCTGCCTTTTGTACCCGCGGTCTGACACTGCGGGTTTTTTTTGCCCGCTGTTTTTACAATGTCAGCCGTAGCAAACATAAAACAAGATAAGGAACGTACACGATGAAGCTCAAACAATCGCGCGCGGCCGCGCTGGCTCTGGCTGCGGCGCTCGCCCTGGGCAGCTCGCACGCGCTGGCAGTCGAAGTATCTGGTCAGACCGTGGCGGATCATGCCGACGTCGGTGGCCAGAGTCTGCAACTGGACGGCGCAGGCATGCGCAAAAAGCTGATTTTCAGTGTTTATGTCGCTGCGTTGTATACCGCGGCCAAAACCAGTGACGCCGCAGCGGTCGTCAACGCGACCACGCCGCGCCGTATGGAGCTGCATATGGTGCGCAGCGTGTCGGCATCGACCATGCATGAATCGTTTGTGGAAGGGCTGACGGCCAACGTGACCGAGGCCCAATTGGCCGCGCTTAAACCACGCATTGGCGCGCTGGAAAAAATCTTCAACGAGGTCAAATCGGTAGAAAAGGGTGATCTGATCGCGCTGGACTTCATTCCGGGGCAGGGTACCAGGGTGTCTGTGCGCGGCAAGACCTATCCGCTGATTGCGGGGGATGATTTTGCCTCGGCCATGTTGTCGATCTGGTTGGGGCCCAAGCCGGTACAAGACAACCTGAAGGCGGCTCTGCTGGGAAAGGCAGAGTAACCACCGCCACATTCAACCCATCAAAAAAGGAGGCTTTGGCCTCCTTTTTTCTTGCCTGCGCGTTGATGCACCTCAAGGATGCTTTGAATGCTCCGCCATAGTGCGTAGTGAGGTGTATCACTTATTTCCGTAGTTTGGCTACGTCTTTTTTCTGATGATGTTTTACATTTTGCAATATGCTAAGTATATGATTTAAATATTTAAACAATTAAATATGCGTAGCTTTATTCCTCGATGTTACGAAGTTATTACGTAGTAATTCTACGAAAATGCTTGCACCAGTTTTGTAGTCGGGGTACTATTTGTCCATGCCGAGCCACAAGCCGGATCCACTGAAGTTCCAGATTCACAAGGAGATGGAAATGCGTACTTTCAACCTGATGATGAAAAACGCTCAACGGATCAGCCGCTTGATGGTCAAGTCTCACGGCTGGCAATCAATGCAGTGCCCGCGTTGATCTGACAGCCTTGCGCAGGGGTTTATGCCTCTGGCGCAAAACCGGTTTTAAGCTCTCCTAGGCTTAAATACTGCGGCGCGAGCCGCTTAGCTTTATCGACTCCTCCATCCTCTGATGCCCGTGGAACATGACCGCCCCTGGTGGTTTATGTCCCGGGCTGTTTTTTTGCCTGTTTTCTGGCAGTCCTCATACTTTTGGTCTCTGTAATTCTCAAATCAGCCACGGTTTGCAGTTTTTTACGATCAATTTCTAATGTTTCTGATTCACCGCAAGGGCACAGTTCTGTACAGTAGCGGCTTGATTTGTTGCCTTTTGCCTTCCATCAATGTCCTTGCCGGTGCGCTTCCTCTGCCTGTGTCTTGTCGCCCTGTTTTTACAGGCGGCCATGGCATCGGAACCAGAGCCGCAAAAAATAGACAGTTACAAGATCGACCTCACCGCCCCGGGCGAGGTCAGCGATCTGCTCAAGTCTTATCTGGATGTCTACAAATGGCGCAGCCAGAAAGGTTTGTCAGTTGATGAACTGCAGGCGGCTGTCGACCGTACGCCACAAGATGCCGCTTCACTCCTGAGCACCGAAGGTTATTTCAAGCCGGATATCCAGGCCCGCTTGCAGCCGGAGGGAGACAGCTATCACGTCTTCGTTACGATCGACCCCGGCCCGGAAATTGAAGTGCGCAAGGTGGACTTGCGGCTGACTGGCCCCATCAATGACGACCCCACTTACCGCGACGCGCTCCTGGCACGGCTGGCGCGCAAGCCGCCACTGGCGACGGGCGATATCTTTACCCAGTCTGACTGGGACCTCTACAAACGCACCATGCTCAATGGTCTGCTGGTGCGTCGGTACGCCGGCGCGCGGATCAGCCAGAGTGAAGCGCTGGTATCTGAAGACAAACTGCACATTGATCTGACGCTGGTGATTGATAGCGGCCCGTCTTATCACTATGGGCCGGTGAAAATCAGCGGCATGCAACGCTACCCGGAAAAAATCGTGCGCGATCAGGTTCATTTGACTGAGGGCGATGAATACCGGCGTTACGAGATTCTTAATCTGCAAACCGATCTGCAGGAAATGCCGCAGATCGGCACGGCGGTGGTGGATGCCCAACTGGACAACACCCCACCCTACAACGCGCCAATCGATATTGCCGTGCAGGAAGCGCCGCTGCAAAAGCTGGGCCTGGCGGCCGGTTACAGTACCAACACGCGTTATCGCGGGCAGATTGACTACCGCTATAACAATATTGCGGATCGGGGCTGGGTCTGGAACACCAAGGCGGTTTACGAAGGGCTGGAACAGTCCCTGACCACGGATCTGTCTTTCCCCAAGCAGCCGGATGGGTATTCCCACAAGGTCTACTTCAGCGGTGATCACAGCATCGTGCAGGGCTTGTCGACCACCAGTTACAAGGGCGGTGTTTCACGCACGGTCAGCGACCGCAATATTGATCGGACGCTTACGCTGGAATACCTGGTTGAACGCCGGGACTCCGGTGACGGCAATATTGATCACCCGCATTCACTGACGCTTAATTATCAGTGGATCCGGCGTGACCTGGACAATCAGCGTGACCCGCACAAAGGCACGATCTGGCAAGTGGAAGGCGGCGGCGCTTCTGGCGATATCCTGTCTACGCAGACCTTTGTACGGCTGTACAGCAAAGGTGCGCTGTACTGGCCGGTGGGCGAGGAGGGTATCTTCCTGGGCCGGCTGGAAGCAGGCCAGACCTTTGCCCGTACCGCCGCAGAAGTGCCCACTGACTGGTTGTTCCGGGCCGGTGGCGCAGGCAGTGTGCGAGGTTACGATTATCAAAGCCTGGGTGTGAAAGCGGACGATGGCACGGTGAACCCGGGTCGCGTACTGGCCACCAGCAGTGTGGAATACCAGCACCCGGTGTACAAAGCCTGGCGTGGCGCGGTGTTTGCCGACTACGGTGACGCGGCGGATACCTGGCAGACCTGGCAAGGCCATACCGGCGTTGGCGTGGGTGCGCGCTGGATCAGCCCGGTGGGGTCGATCGGGGCGGATATTGCTTATGGCCTGACCGAAAGTCAGTGGCGCTTTCACTTTGCCATGGGGTTGGCGTTCTGAGTATGGACGACATTCGCGACCAGACCCCAACCCCGCCCCCTGCGCCAAAGCGCCGTCGCTGGCTGCACTGGTTCTGGCGCGGGCCATTCTGGCTGCTCGTGCTGCTGGCGCTGGTGCTGGCGGGTGCGCTGTGGTGGCTGGATACCACGGCTGGTCACGCCTGGATTTTGCAAAAGGCCAATGCCACCGGCATGGTGCGGATCGGCAAACTGCAAGGTTCGCTCTATAGCAACCTGGTTGTGAACGATCTGGTGGTCGATACGCCAGAAGTCCACGTGACGGTAGACCGGATCGACCTCTCCTGGCGACCGCAAGAACTCATTTACGAACGCGTGGGCATTGATGCGCTGGATGTGGGCTCTGTGCGCATCACCAGCAAGCCGCAACCGCCCAACAAGCCGACCTCGCCGCCGCCGACCAGCCTTGATCTGCCAGTGGCCATTAGGCTGGATCAATTGCAATTGGCGCGGCTGGAAATCGTGGACACGCCGCTGGTCTTCACCAGCCTGAAAGCCAGCCTGCACAGTGATGGTGAATTGCATCAACTCAAGCTCTCGCAACTGCTGACGCCGCGCGGCAGCATTGAGGGCGATCTGCAACTGGATGGCGATGCCCCGTTCAAAACCGTAGGCCAATTGCAGTTTCATGGGCATCTGGATGGCAAGAACGTCCAGGCCGGTTTGCAACTGAATCACAACCTGCGTGACCTGGAAGTGCAAGGCCGGCTGCAAGGTGAGGTCGCCCAGGCCAGCGTGTCGCTGCGTGCCGATGTCTTTGCCGAATACAGCTACACCATGCTGCGTGAATTGCGCCTGACCGCAGAGCGGGTGAACCCGAAACAACTGATGGGCACCTTGCCGCAGGCCTCTCTTTCTGCCCAGATGACCCTTGTTCCGCGGGCCAAAGATCGTGCCGACGGGACCATTGTGATCAGCAACAGCGCGGCGGCGACCATTGATGAAGACGCTATTCCGCTGACCGGGCTGAGTTCCAGTTTTGCAGTTACCAACGACCGGCTGGACTTGCTCAATTTTGAAGCCCAATTGCTGGGCGGCGCCAAAGTGACTGGCAAGGGCGAATTCCGCCAGGACAAGCTGAACGCGTCCTTCAAGCTGGATGCGCTGGATATCGCCAGCCTGATCAAGCGCCAACCCCCGACGCGCTTGTCAGGGGATATTGCGCTGTCCGGCCCGTACAAAGCGCCCGACGTGCTGGCCAAGTTGACAGATACCCGTTACCGGGCTTCCGCCAATGTGGATCTGGGCTGGATTAATCCCGCCAAAGAGCGCCGGCTGGCGATCCGCAAACTGGACTTGACCCGGGGCGCTGCCAGCGTCGCGCTCTCTGGTGAGTTCGCGCTGGATGGCAAGCAAGACTTCAAAGCCACCGGCAAGTTCGCCAAAGTGAACCCGGCCGAATACGTGGCCGCACCCGTGGGCAGTATCAGTGGCGATTTTTCTGCTGCCGGCCAGTTGCAACCGACCTGGCAAGGACAATTGCAATACAAGCTTGCCAACAGCACGTTCAGCGGCCAGGCTCTGGCCGGGCAGGGCGAAGCGAAGCTGGATGCCAAACGCATGGTGACGCCAGGCTTGTGGCTACAACTGGGCACCAATCGTATCGATGCCAAGGGCGCGCTGGGCGCGCCGACAGATCAGCTTAACTTGCATATAGACGCCCCGCATCTGGCAGACATCGGTCAGGGTTTTGCTGGTGCACTTAATGGCGATGCCAGTCTGCGCGGCGGTTTCAAACGTCCGGAAATCCAGGGCAAGCTGGCTGCGCATGGTCTGAAAACCCCATTTGGCGTGCAGGTAGAAGAAGCGCGGGTCGATGCCCGGTTGTTTGCAGACCTCAACAGCCCCATCCACGCGGATGTAGAACTCACGAACGCGACGGGTTTTGATGCCAGCGTCAGCAATCTCAAGTTCAATCTGGAAGGCACGCGCGGACAGCATCACGTCACACTCGCCATGCAAGGCAAATATCAGCAACAAGCGGTCTCCGCAGACTTTGCTGCCAGTGGCGGGCTGGACGCGCAATGGACCTGGCAAGGCCGCATTGAGCGCCTGCTGGCACAAGGCCCGCTCAAAGTAGAGCTCATGGCCCCGACCACGCTGACGGCCGGTGCAGAACGTATCGCGCTGGCTGATACCCGGCTCAAAGTGGGGAACGGGCAGATTCATATTGCGCGGCTGGATATGAATGGCAGCCGCCTCAGCACTGCGGGTGAGTTGCAAAAGGCGCCGCTGTCCGACTATCTGGTCCTCGCCGGAGTCAAAAACCTCAGTAGTGACATGCTTTTGTCCGGCCGTTGGGATTTGACCGGCGCAGACGTGCTTGATGGCTTTGTTGAATTGCAGCGAGACTCGGGCGATATCCGCCTGCAAAGCGGCGGTGCCCCGCAAGCCTTTACCCTCAGTGCATTGCGGGTGCGCGCGGATGCAAAACAATCGCGCATCACGTTGTCTGGCCTCGTTTCCAGCGATCGTTTTGGCACGATCAACCTGGATGGCAATACGCAGATTGACTGGCACGACAAGCGCATTGCACCGGGCGCGCCATTAGCCTTTAACGCCGTGGGCAATGTTGAAAAGCTGGACAAGATTGCCCCACTGATCAGCAGCAATATTGCGCTGGCCGGTGCGGTGCGCTTTGAAGTCCATCGCACGGGCTCGTTGGAAGAGCCCAGAATCTCCGGCCAGGTTGATGGCCAGAATCTGGATATCCGCGATACCGCCACCGGCCTGACGCTGCGTGATGGCACGGTTCACCTGTCGATGCTGGATAACCGGCTCTCGCTCAAACAGTTTGAGTTCCATGGCGGGCAGGGCACCTTGCGTGCGGATGGCACCATGGACATCGGCAAGGAAGGCCCGCATGCCGAAGCCAATATCACGGCAGACCGCCTGACCCTGATCAACAAGCCGGACATGCAATTGATCGTCTCAGGCAAGGGCCTCGTCGGTTACGACAAAGACGGGATCTCTGTGAAAGGCAATATGCGTGCCGATCGTGGCCTTGTCCGTTACCAGGCGGCAGGTGAACCGCATCTGTCTGATGACGTGGTGCTGGCCGGTGCGCCACAACGGGAAGAAAAAGCCAATGTGCCACTGGCCGCGTTGCAGTTTGATGTGGACCTGGGCGACGACTTTACCTTCAAAGGCTATGGGCTGGATGCACGCCTGACGGGCGCTTTGCGCTTGCGCGCCAGCCCCAACCAGTCTTTGTCGGCACACGGCACGGTGAGTGTGGAAGACGGCAAATACGCCGCCTACGGCCAGAACCTGTCGATTGAACGCGGTGTATTGTCGTTCTCTGGCCCGCTGGATAACCCGGGTCTTGATATCCTGGCCATGCGCCGCGGGTTGTCGGTGGAGGCGGGCGTCTCGGTCAAGGGCACGGCCAGTTCGCCGCGCGTCACGCTGTATTCCGAGCCCGCCGTGCCGGATAACGAAAAGCTGGCCTGGTTGTTGTTTGGTCATGGCACAGACAGCATGGACAAGGGCGATGCGGCCGTTATGGTGCAGGCACTCAACGGGCTATTGGGCGGCAATTCTTCCGGCGAAGGGTTCTCGCAAGAACTGCTGGGCAGCATCGGTATCGATGAAGTGGGCATGAGTACCGACAAACATGCCGATGGTACAACCACGCAGATTGTCTCGATCGGCAAACGTCTGACGGACAAGGTTTCCATTGCCTTCGACAAGAGTCTGGACGGGCTGGAAGACGCCATCAAGCTCACACTGCGGCTTTCGCGCAACTGGTCACTGGTGACCCGTTTTGGCGCGTACGAAAGCACGCTGGATGCAACGTACAACATCTCTTTCGATAAAGTCCCCTGGTAGCCAGTATTGGCGCGGGTTACCACCTTGCCCGCCGTGATCTGACGGCGGGTTTTCCTCTTGCATGACGCATTGCCGCGACGGGCGGCCGGCTTAAACGGCGGGCTTGCTGAAAATGCTTATTGTTCTGCCTGTTGCGGGATTATTACGCTGCACCATGTAGTACGAAATAAAGCACTACAAATCAGGTACACTCTGTGCCCCGTTCCGCTCGGGGTGCCGGCGAGTGCTGGCTGGCAAGTCAAACAAACGAATAATTAAGGAAGGAGATGCGCATGCGCACAAATGGAATCGGCGCACTGTCGGCGCTGGCAGCAGCCGTATTGCTGGCCGCTTGTGGTGGTGGCAGTGATGGTGGTCATGACTTTGACAGCAACAACGCCAACCAGGCCCAGGCCAATATCCAGCAAGTGGTTGTGTTCGGTGACAGCCTCAATGACGTGGGCACCTACAACCCCACCACGATTTCCTTGACCACAGCCGGCCCCACACCGCCGTCTCCGGGTCTGGCTTTCACGACCAAGCCGGGCGCGCCGTGGACCTCTTACGTGGCCCTCAATTACAACTTCTACCTGCAACCGTATGAGCGCGTGGATTTTGGTCTGCCAACCAGTCTGGGCGGTCCGGGTCAGGTGGTTACCCTGGGCGGTACGGACTACGCCCAGGGTGGCGCAACGGTACAGACCGATGCCGCTGGTGGTGGTGTCGTGAACACCACGGTGGGTAGCCAGACTGTGCCGCTGCAAGAAGCGACTGCCATTTCCGTCAAAACCCAGATCGATACTTACCTGGGTGCCAAGAGTGGCTTTAACGCACACCAACTGGTGCTGATCAACGGCGGTGCTAACGATATTCTGAATTACTTCCAGAATGCCAACACCAATGTTGTGCCGCTGCTGACCTCGATCGCCACTACTAGCAGTCTGACAGCCGCCACGGCCAGTGTTACCGCCCTGGGCAAGGCCACTGCAGACAATATGGTGGCGCAGCTGCAACGTCTGCCGGGCAACGGTGCGACCAATGTGGTGTACGCCAACGTACCGGATATTGGTGCCACGCCGTTTGCCGGCTTCCTGCAACAAGCCATTACCGCGCAACTGACTGCGGCCGGTGGTCAGGCGGCGATGCTGGTACCAACGGTGCAGTACGTACCTACGCTGATTACCGCGATGGTTACGGCCTACAACCAGGAAGTGGCAGCAGGGATTGCCAGCACCAAGATCATCACATTTGATGCCAATGCCCTGCTCAAGAGCGTACAGGCATCGCCGGCTACTTACGGCATGATCAACGTCTCTTCGCCGGCATGTAACTCTGAAACCACAGCGGGTGATCCGACGACCCTGACCTCGCTGATCTGCACGCAAGCCACCCTGGTTTCTGGTGCAACCGACAGCAACTATCTGTTTGCTGACTACGTACACCCGACCAATGGCGCACACAAGATCTGGGCTCAGGCCGTGATCCAGCAGATTCAGGCTGCCATTCCGAAGTAAACCCATACCCATCCGGCACCGACTTACCTGCCAGTGCCCAGAAAAGCGCAGCCACAAGCTGCGCTTTTTTTTCGTCCGCGCTACAGCGTGCGGGCCAGTACCCAGGTATCCACCTGGCGAGCACCTGCACGCAGCAAGGTGCGCGCGGCGACATGCAAGGTAGCGCCGGTGGTCATGACATCATCCACCAGCACGATGTGGTGGCCAGCCACGGCCGGCGCGGCGACAAAGGCACGCCGGATATTGCGCTGACGTGCTTCCAGGTCCAGGCGTAACTGGTGGCCGGTATCCCGCACGCGGCTGAGCCAGCGTGGACGCAACGGGACACCAAAATGGTGGCCCCACACCTGCGCGATCAATGTGCTTTGATTGAATCCGCGCTCCTGCCAGCGGGTATCAAATAGCGGTACCGGAATAAGGTAGTCCGGCCTTGTTGCGCTCGCAAAGCGGTGGGCCGAGGTCTGAGCCAACAGGGTGAACAGGTTCCAGCGGCCAGAAAACTTGCCCGCCGGCACGCACCGCGCCAGCCAGCCCTCATAGGCAAAGGCTGCAATGGTCTGGCTGAATGCGGGTGGATTGTGCTGGCACTGCGGGCAGATGATCTGGGCGGATGGCATGGCGCACCGTGCGCACACCGGTTGATCCAGCCACGGCAATGCGTGCTGGCAGTCGCCACACAAACCCGAAGTCGCCTCATGTCCGCACAGCACACAGCAGGCTGGTGGCAATAAGCATTGCAGTGTGTTTTGCAATTTGTTCAAAAAACTAATCCGATAATTTGACAACTAAGTCACCTCCCCACCAGAATGCAATCAACCAATACCTGCCTAGCTTAGGGGAAGCCATGAATCATCCTGCTGCGTTGACGCAACCTGTGACCTTCAAAAAGCTGGAGCCGCATCCGGAAACCCAGGCCTGGGATGCCGCAGATGTGGAAGCGCTGCTCAATCTGCCCTTCAACGATCTGTTGTTCCGCGCGCAGCAAGTGCATCGCCAGCACTTCGACCCCAATCGGGTGCAACTTTCCACTCTGCTGTCGGTGAAAACCGGTGGCTGCAGTGAAGACTGCGGTTATTGCCCACAAGCCGCGCGTTATCACACCGGCGTAGATAACGAAGCGATGATGAGCGCTGACGAGGTGATCGACGTTGCGCGCATTGCCCGTGAAAACGGCGCCAGCCGCTTCTGTATGGGCGCCGCCTGGCGCGGCCCTAAACAACGTGATCTGGACGAAGTCAAAAAGATGATCGCCGGCGTGAAAGCCCTGGGTCTGGAAACCTGTGCCACCCTGGGTATGCTCAAGGAAGGGCAGGCCGAACAACTGCGTGACAGCGGTCTGGATTACTACAACCACAACCTGGACACCGCCCCGGAAAAATACGGCGATATCGTGTCTACCCGCCAGTACGATGACCGTCTGGATACGCTGGGCAAGGTACGTAAGGCCGGGATTCATGTGTGTACCGGCGGTATCGTCGGCATGGGCGAAACCCGTGAACAACGCGCCGGCCTGATCACGCAACTGGCCAATCTGGATCCGCAGCCGGAATCCGTGCCCATCAACAATCTGGTGCAAGTGGAAGGCACCCCGCTGCATGGTACGGACCCGCTGGACTGGACCGAGTTTGTGCGCACCATTGCGGTGGCGCGCATTACCATGCCGCAAAGCTACGTGCGCTTGTCCGCAGGCCGTCAGCAAATGCCGGAAGCCATGCAGGCTTTGTGTTTTATGGCCGGCGCCAATTCGATTTTCTACGGTGACAAGCTGTTGACGACAGGCAACCCGGATGTGACGCGGGATCGGGCTTTGTTTGAGAAGCTGGATATCAAGCCGTTGTAATTGGGGTTTTGCGGTAAACAACAAAAAAGGGACGACGTGGGTCGGCCCTTTTTTTGTTGGTGTGTGTGCTGTTGTTGGGACAGATGCGGCTTTGTAGCCCGGATGGAGTCGTAGGCGGGACAGGCTTGGTTCAGTGTGTAGGGTGGATTCGGAGCGAAGCGACAATCCGCCGTTGCGACGTGTGTGTTAGCGCCTTTGGCGCGGTGGTTTTGATACCGGCGGTGGCCGGAGCACATTACTTTTCTTTGCTTCGCCAAAGAAAAGTAACCAAAAGAAAGGCGACCCTGCGACAGCGCCCACTTCGTGGGTTCCCTGCGCGTCTCGCAAGGCGCGGCTGGCTACGGGAACTCGCTTCGCTCAAACACCCCTCCGCCGAAACCCCGCGCCTTGCTGCGATGCTCGGCGCTGCCGGAGGGGAGGCAAGTCAAAAGCAACGACCACTTCAAAAGCAGCAACGTCAAAAGCAACGGCAGCATCAAAAGTAACCCCCCAAAAAACCGTCTGGTTGCAAGAGTGGGCGGCTCGCATTCCGTTAATTCGTCATTCCGGCCTTGAGCCGGAATCCAGTACGCCCGCTATAAGCGGGCTTTAATCCACGACCCACTTCAGTGCCTGTGGCGCAGCGCTTTGCACCCGGATTCCTGCTTTTGCAGGAATGATGAAGTAATGGCATGCGTGGAGCATGACCATCAAGCACAAATACAAGCCAACAACTAGCCATCCTGAATTTAACAAATTGTTATAAAAACATAACTTAATATTCTTTATTGTTATTTAACCTCCAGTGCTACCTTGACCGCACGCCTACCACCACCAGGCGGCCAAGGGGAGCACATGAATGCTTATCTGATCGGGGCTGATCGCCTCGGCAACATTCCGCAGTTGCTGGATCGCTATGGCATCCGTATCACTGCGCATCTGACGGGGCGGGATGCTTCGCACCAGCGCAAGCCGACCAGCGCGCGCGGGGCGGATTTGATCATTCTGTTTACGGATTTCATGGGCCACAACGTCATGCGCAACTACCGGCAGCTGGCCACGCAAAACAATATCCGCTTTGTCGCCTGCCGCCGTTCGGTGTGCGATCTGGAACAGACGTTGGCGCCGATGATGCGGCAGACCAGGAACTAAGCCGTAGCCTGGATGAAGCCGAAGATGGGAATCCGGGGTTGCGCAACGTACATGATCCTGGCCGCAGGCTTGTCAGCCATTGCTTCCCCCCGGATTCTCGCCATGTTTCATCCGGGGTTGGTCAGGCGCTCGTAAAGGCCACTGGCCCGGCGGGTACGGCGTGCCAAGGCTTGCTCAAACCCCTGCTGGCTGGCGGTGACCAGCGTGAAATGGGTGCGGGCGCGGGTGATGCCGGTGTAGACCAGTTCCCGCGTCAAAATCTGCCCGGCGTCGGCAGGCAGGGCCAGCACGGTGTGTTCAAACTCGGAGCCCTGGGATTTATGCACCGTCATGGCAAAGGCCGTTTCAACGTCGGCCAGACGGCTGGCGAGCACTTTGCGTATCTCTTGCCCATCCAGAAAATACACGCGCAACGCCTGGGTTTGCGGGTCCGGCAGGGTAATGCCGATATCGCCGTTGTACACCTGCATGCCCGGATCATTACGGGTGATCATGACCGGGCGGCCAACGTACCATTCGCCCCGGTTGCGCGGCAGCCAGTCATGCGCCGCCAGCGCGGTTTCGATGGCTTTGTTCAGGCCGGTGACGCCCCAATCGCCATCCCGTACTGCGCACAGCACGCGGAACCGCTCAAAAGCGGTGAGTACGCTGCGTACCCAGTCTTCATAAACGCCGCTGTCTCGCGGGCGGTTTTTAACGATCTCCAGATAGCTGCGGTAGCCGCCGGCTGCCCCAGCCCGGCCGCCCAAGGCCAGGCTCACTACCTCTTGCCCACTGGCGTGGTTGCGCCACTGTACGGCGGCATCTGTGGTGGTGAGCACTGCAAATGCGGCTTGCGTATCGCCCCGGTTTACCGCCAGCGCCAACTGGCCGATGGGGCCACCAAAGCGCCGGCTGACGCGCAGCATGACGGTCTGTTGCGCCAGCGCGTTGCCAGCGCCCAGATATGGCTCTGGCACAGTCTGGCCGGTGGTGTGGCTAACAAACCTGGCCGTGTCCGCGGTATATCGACCCGCTTCTGCATCGCGGCAGAGATCGCCCAGCACCGCGCCAGCTTCGACAGAGGCCAGTTGATCCTTGTCGCCCAGCAAAATCAATCGAGCGTTGGGGGGCAGGGCGTCCAGTAACGCCGCCATCATTTCCAGATGGATCATCGACGCCTCATCCACAATCAGCACGTCTACTTCCAGCGGGTTGCCAGCGTGGTAGCGAAACTTGCGAGTGTCCGGGCGGGCACCCAGCAGGCTGTGTAGCGTGCGCGCGGCGCCCACACGTTCGGCAAAGGCGGTCAGTGGCAGGTCGTCGCCAACTTTGTGCTGCAGCTCTTGCAAGGCGCCATCGATAGATTGCTTGAGCCGTGCGGCGGCCTTGCCAGTCGGGGCGGCCAGGGCAACACGTAGCGTATCCGGGTTGTCGGCGGTCGCCAGCAACAAGGCCAGCAAGCGCGCCACGGTATAGGTTTTACCGGTCCCCGGGCCGCCCGTCACAATGGCCAGTTGGCCCCGCGTACCAATGGCGCAGGCGATTTTTTGCCAGTCGGGGCCATGCTCTGGCGCCGTTGCAAACAAGCGGTCCAGCCAGGTTCGCACCGGGCTTTCTGCCTCGCCGGTGCTGGGGGCAGTGCGCAGTCTGACCGCATTCGCCACGTTTTGCTCGTAACGGAAATAGCGGCGTAGATAGAGCCGATGGCCTGCCAGAATCAGGGGCGCAGTGTTTTGAGTAGCGTCCTGGGTTACCACCGGGCTGCGTGTTAGTTCTGCCTGCCAGTCTTCGGCTGTTTGCGGCAAGGCCGGGGCGAGGGCTTGCCAGGCGTTGAGCGCTGCGACGGGCCATGCCAGCAAGGTGGCGGGGTCATTGGCCAACTCGTCGAGCTGCAGACAACTATGGCCGCGGCCTTCCATATGCGCCAGCAGCGTGGCTGCCAGCAGCATGGCGGGGCTGGCTTGCGGGTCCAGATCGGCCAGGAAACGGGCAAAAGCGCTGTCGAGCTGACGCAGCCAGCCGGCCTGAGTCCATTGCGCCAGCTGTTCAAACAGACTGGTTCTATCTGGCAGGACGGGCGTAGCGTCTGCAAACAGATCACCACTTTGGGTATCAATACGCCGGATCATGTTTGTGGCTCTCGCATGGTGGCATCCAGTGCCTGCAGCAGTGCCAGATCGGCGGGCACCACATAGCTGCCTTGCTGTGGCCCCTTAAGACCGCGCATGAACAGGTAAATGGCACCGCCCAGTTGCGTGGCCGGGTTATAACGCGCGCCCAGGCGTTGCTGTAGCAAACGGTGCAGGGCCAGCAGATAGAGGGCCGCTTGTACATCGTAACGATGTGCCGCCATGGCGCGTTCCAGCGCATCGAACGTGTAATCGGCGTCGCCCGCGCCCAGCGCGTTGGATTTGTAATCCAGAATCCAGTAGCGCCCTTCATGTTCAAACACCAGATCACAGTAGCCTTTGATCATGCCGCGCAGGTCCCGCTCTGCCAGTTGCGGACGCGGCTGGCCGTTGAGTAGATGTTTGCTGCACAGCGCGTCGATGGTGGCACTGGAAATCTGCTCGTTAGGAAACCAGAACTCCATCTCCGGCAAGATGCGTAGCAATGCGGTCAGCGGCGTGGCTATAGGTTGCAATGGGGTTTGCGTTAGTTCACTGAGCCAGGTAATGACTTCTGTTTTGCGATTGGCCCAGCCCAGGCGCTCGCACCGACGGCCAAGGCGTTCGGCAAACTCGTCCGGGCGCTGGAGGACGAGCGCAAAACCTTCGCGGGCCAGCCATTCCAGCTGGTCATGCAACAGCGTGCCGGGCAGTGCCCCACGTGGAAACTGGTGCCACGGTGCTTTGTCGATGGCCACCGGTACGGTGCTGGTCGTACCGGTGCTGTCTGCCGACTCTTGCAGGGTTTCATCCCGCGCGGTTTCCGGCGCGGGCAGCGCGGCGTGTTGCATGTCGCGGATCAGCCCGGAGAAACTGGCAATCTGCCAGCGCGTATCAATCTCGGCGTGATAGGGCGGTACTTCAACCAGCGGCGCGACGACGTCACGCGTGCGCATGAGCGTGACCGGGCTCGACTCCAGGCTGATTGCCTGTAGCGAAATATCCGCACTGTCGCCCTTGAGGCGGGTTAGCGCGTCCAGCAATGTGGCCTCAGACAAACCCTCGCCGGCACTGAGTAGATAACCTATGGCGCTTTTTTGCAGCTTGCTGCTGCGCTGGATGGTGAATTCGCTGATCCCCAGCCAGAGCGCGTGCCGGGCACGGGTGGCTGCCACGTAAAACAAGCGCAGGTCTTCCTGCAAACGGGCGATACCGGCCGCACTGGTGGCTTGCGTGCTTTGGTCAAAATCCAGTTGCGCCTGGCCTGCTTGATCCAGATAGCGAATCACGGTCTGGTCTTTACCTTCAAACCAGGCGCAGGCAAATGGCATGAAGACGAGCGCGTATTCCAGCCCTTTGGATTTATGCACCGTGACTACTTTGACGAGGTCGGCATCGCTTTCCAGCCGGACGATCTTTTCATCGCCCGCCTCACGCGTGCCGGTGATCTGTTCGGCCAGCCAGCGGATCAGCGCCTGTTCACCTTCCAGTTGCTGGCTGGCGTTTTGCAGCAGTTCTGCCAGATGCAACAGGTTGGTCAGCCGGCGTTCGCCCCCCGGTGCCACCAGCAAACGGGCCGGGAGTGAGAGCGTGTGCAACAGCTCGCGCACCATGGCCAGCACGCCGTAACGACGCCAGCGCTGGCGCAGGTCTTTCAGCGTTTCCAGCCGCGACTCCCACGCCATATCGTCGTTGGCCAATTGGGTCAGCGTGGCCAGGTCCAGGTCTGCCAGCGCCGTCGCCCACGCCGCGCGTGCCAGATGGCCGTCCAGCGGGTCTGCCACGGCCATCAGCCAGCGCAGCAAATCGGCGGCTTCCGCACTATCAAAGACAGAATCAGAATCAGACAGATAAACGCTGGCCACACCGCGCTGCTGCAAGGCGCGGCGCACCACGGCGGCCTCTTTGCCGGAGCGCACCAGCACCGCGATGTCCGCGGGTTCCAGCCGGCGCGTGCGCTCTGGCGCAACAAAACCGGCGTTGGCGTCATTCAACAGGGTGACGATTTCTTCAGCACACAGGGCCGCAAAGTGTTGCTGATATTCCTTGCCAGTCAGACGCGTATTGCCGTGCCAGAGGGTGACCGGCGGGATAGGGCCAGTGCTGTTTTGCAGTTGTTCTGCGCGCCCGGCCGCATGGACAGATTCAAAGGGCAGGGGGTTATCCGTGCCGGCGCGAAAACGAAAAGCACCTTGTTCAAAGCTGTTTTCTGCGTATTCAAATAGCCGATTTACGCCCCGCACCAGACCCGTGGTGGAGCGGTAGTTGGTATCGAGCACGTAATGCCGTCCGGCTGTAGCGCGCCGCGCCTGCAGGTAACTGTGAATATCCGCGCCACGAAAACCGTAAATGGATTGCTTGGGATCGCCAATCAGCAGTAGCGCCTGGGCCGGATTGTTGTCCGCTACCCGGTAAAGCCGGTCAAAAATGCGGTACTGGCGCGGCGAGGTATCCTGGAATTCATCAATTAACGCCACCGGATACTGCACCAGGATGCGTTCACGCAGCATCTCGCCATTCGGGCCGGCCAGCGCGGTATCCAGCCGTTGCAGCATATCGGCAAAGCTGTAGACGCCGGCCTGTTTTTTCAGCTGGCTCATGCGCCGTGCCACCCAGTCTGCGGCATGGATCAACAAACCGGAACGCAAGGCGGGCAGTGCCTTGCGGGCATCCAGCCAGCGCAGCAGGTGGGCTTGCCACGGGTGATCCAGCCGGGCGCGTTGGTCTGGGGTGGTGGTTTTCTTGAAGTGTTCTGGCGTGGGCACCATGTTGGGCAGCCACGTTTCCAGCATTTTGCCGCTGGCCGGGCCACCTGCGGCCCAGTTGCGGATCGCCTGCAAGCGCTGCGCGAATGGGCTGCTGGCGTGGTTGTATTTGGGTTTTTGCAGCCAGTCACTGTTAAACGCGTCCTCCCACACCTGGGTGAGGTGCGCATCGTCCGCCAGCCAGGCCGCGCGGGCGGTGTTTTCCAGGTCGGCCAGGCGGGCCAGATTGCCGGCCAGTTCCTCAAAGAAATGCGGTTGTACTGCCGGGCGTTCGTCCAGCCGCAACAGGTCGTTCAGGCGGCGAGCCAGACGGTCTGGCGTGGCGGCGACGTCCAGAATGGCATCGACACAGGCGGCATCGAGTTGGTAGACATGTTCGCGCCAGTAATCGCGCGTGGCATCCAGCCGCAGTTCGTCTTCGTTTTGCAGCAGGGTCTCGTTGAACAGATTACCGCTGTCAAAAGCGTGTTCGCGCAGCATGCGCTGGCACCACGCGTCGATAGTGAAGACAGCGGCGTCATCCATGGCGTCTGCCGCCATAGCCAGGCGGTGCGCGGCTTCGTTGCGGGCCAGGTCATCTTCATAACTGGCCAGGATATTCCGCAAAAATATGTCGCTGGCGGCAGGTTGTTCTTCTCCGCGGAAACAATGTGCGGCGTGCAGTAGCCGGGCGCGGATGCGGTCAGATAATTCGCGCGTGGCAGCGCGGGTAAAGGTCATTACCAGAATCTGTGCGGGCAAGAGCGGGTGGGTAAAGGCGTTTTCCCCGCCATGCCCCAGAATCAAGCGGATATACAGCGCGGCAATGGTCCAGGTTTTGCCGGTGCCCGCGCTGGCCTCAATCAAACGGCTGCCAGACAGCGGGAAAGAAATAGCC
>JASLES010000111.1 GCA_030151005.1 Silvimonas sp. | reverse complement strand
AACCTGGGGAGTCAGTCTTTTGCGCTGACCAACTGGAGCGAGTTCGACTTCAACCGCAAAGAAGCCTACATCCCCCAAGGCAGTTCAAGGCAGAGCTTCTATGGCGTGCTGGCGTTGTGGTGGAACGTTACCCCGCACTGGTCGGTGGGCGGCCAGTACAACTACGCGGTCAATACGCTTGGGGCCGATGGCCTGACCGATGCGTATATCGCCACCGCCAAATACAACTTCTAACAGCGCACAGAGAACTCATCATGGATAACGCCAGAAACCGGCTGCGGATCAACATGATCTCGTGGCTGAGCTATTTCTTTACCGGCTCGCTCGTCTCCACCCTGGGCATTGTTTTGTTCCCGGTCTCCCAGGCCTTTGGCAAAACCCCGGCCTTTATCGGGCAAATGTTTACGCTGATGAACATTGGCCTGTTCTTACCCATCATGGTCAGCGGCATGTTGATGCGCCACGTCCATCTGGGCACGCAGTTGATCGTGGGCTCCGCGATCTCGGCGCTGACCTGTGCCGCCCTGTTTGTCTTTCCGGCCAACATCACCGCGTTTGGTGTGGGGGTTTTTCTGATTGGTGCGGCGTCCGGCATCATGATGGCGATCGGCAGCTATCTGGTGGTCCGGATTAACGACGACGCCAAAGCCCGCTCGGCCAACCTGATTTTTACCGACTTCTTCTTTGCCCTGGCCGGGGTGGTGCTGTCGCTGGTGTTGGGTTATCTGTTCAAGCACGGCGCCAGCTGGTTGGCCATGTACGGCGCAATGGGGATCCTCAGCGTACTGATGATCATCCTGTGTCTGGGCGTCAAGTTTCCCATCGTCAAACAGGCCGCCAGCAATATGCCGGTGAGCGGCACTCAAGAGCCTTGGGGCATTGCGGCCTGGATACTCTGTTTTGCGCTGTTCTGTTTCTTGCTGGCCGAGCCGGTGTTCACCATGTGGTTGCCCACCTGGCTGAAAGAACAGTTTGGCATGGCACCGGATCAGGCTGCGTATTACATCACCACCTATTGGACGGTGAAATCGATTGGCCTGTTCGTCAACCAGTTCACGGTCCGCTTTATCAAACTGCGTACCTATCTGCTGGCCTCCACCGTGGTCGGCCTCTTCAGCCTTGTTCTGGCCGCCAACAGCGCCGCCCCAGGTTTGATTCTGGTTTGCGCCGGGCTGTTCGGCTTCTGTAACTCTGGTTTGTTCTCCGGCCTGATGAGCTACGGCAGCCTGCAAGTGCGCAACTCGCCGCCAACGCTGACATCCGCGCTGCTGACCATCGGCACGATCGGCACGCTGGTGTTCTCCTCCCTGTCTGCCTTTGTCTACAGCCAGTGGGGCCTGCACTGGGCGCTCAATACCGCCACGGTCGCCTATGTATTGCTCCTGGTGAGCCTGGTTGCGGCCTGCATCACCAGCAAGGCAGAAAAGCTGGGGGTTCCGGTGAGCATGCACGGCGCTTGAGAGGTCACAGCGGTTCTCGCCCGGCCTTTCTGGTCGGGCGCTTTTCATCTCACCACAAGGGCGTGCTCAACATGAATTCTTCGTCTCTTCCGGCCCGACCGGTTTATACCCAGGTCACACACGCCGTAGCGCGGGCCGCCGATATGGCGACCCAGGCCTATGGTCAGGGCACCTTTAGCGTCGGCGGCACGCTGCTGGACCCCTTGGGCAATGAACTGAACGCCATCCATAACAACGTGGTCGTGAATGGACTGACCCATGACCCGACCGCCCATGGCGAGCGCCAGTTGATTGACTGGTACTACGCCCAACTGGCCCAGGGCATCACCCTGCCCCCGCCAGCCGAGATGACCATCGTGACGTCGCTGGATCCGTGCTGTATGTGTTCAGGCGCCATCCTGGCGGCGGGCTTCAAAGTGGTGTCGGGCGCATTTGATGACTTTGCCGGCATCAACTACAACCGGCAGGCCAGCTTTCCGTCCCTCTCGCCCGGCTTGCGCCGCCAGGCGCAGACCCGTTACACCTATCCGGCCGTCACCGGCAGCGCCCGGGGATTTGCCAGACCCGCAACAGGCACAGCACTGAGTACACCCTTTGCCGCCGGGCAAACCGTGGATCAGGCCGATGTCGCTTTGTGCCAGGCGCTTTTTCAGGCCACCGTGAACCAGGTCAAAAACACCATCAATACTGATTTAGCTGCGGACCGATTGTGCGACCCGGCCACGCTGCCAGCGGATGACCCGTTGATCCTCGCCCTCAAAGCCATAGACCCCGCCGCACTCACTTACCGCGCCCCGGCACGGGGCCTGCCCGATGCCGGTCTGGCGACGCATTTGCAAGCCGCTGCGCGAGTGGATCTGGTCCAGGGCGGTAGCGGTAATGCGGTGGCATTGCTGGACACGTTCGGCAATCTATTGCTTTGCATGCCGGGCCATGAACACATATCCCCGCTACAAACGGCCTTTATGTGCCTCACCCGCAATTATGCTGCGTTACGCGAACAATTGATCAACAACCCGGCAGTCGGCGCGGAAAAAACCCGCCGCTACCTGGGCCACCCCAAACACGGCACATGGGTATTTGCCAAAGGACCGGACGATTCTGCCCGCAGCCTGATGGAACTGGGGGCCTTTGGTTCGACCATGGAAGGTGCCGTGCCCGCAGAAAACCCCGTGCCCTTGCAATATGTGGTGCCCAGCATGTCACCCACGGCCTTGACTGCCTGGTGCCAGCAACTACCGCCGTTCTACAGTCGTTGCGTGGTGGTCAACCCGTTGCAGGTGCAAAACCAGGCATTGATCGCGGCAATGATGCCTCGGCCTTGAGGTGATGTTCCGCCGCAAAAAAGCCCCAGGCACGCCCGGGGCTTTTTTAACGAAACGGACAAGCGTTTACATTTCTTCCAGCACCTCAATACCCAGCAGCGACAAACCGGTCTGCAGCGTGCGAGCCGTGGCGGCACACAAGCGCAGGCGGCTGGCGCGGGTAGCACCTTCAGACTTGAGTACCGGGCAGGCATCGTAAAAACGGCTGAAGCGGGTGGCCAGTGTATAGAGGTAAGCGCACAGGAAGTGCGGCGCGGTTTCCTGGGCCACCTGTTGCAGCAACTCCGGGAACTGCGCCAGCGTCAGCGCCAGGGCGTGCTCTGCCGGGTCTGCCAGATGCAGCGCAGCACTGGCATCCACATCGCCCGCCTGACGGAAGATACTGGCGATGCGCGTGTAGGCGTATTGCAGATACGGCGCAGTATTGCCTTCAAAGCTCAGCATGCTGTCCCAGTCAAACACGTAGTCGCTGGTACGGTGCTTGGCCAGATCGGCATAGCGGACCGCACCAATGCCAACGGCATGGGCGATCTTGCGACGCTGGGCTTCGGGCAGATCGGCGTTTTTGCTGCTGACCAGATCAAACGCGCGGGTTTCTGCTTCGTCCAGCAGTTCTACCAGTTTGACGGTGCCGCCAGAGCGCGTCTTGAAGGGCTTGTTGTCCTTGCCCATCATGGTGCCGAACGCCACGTGTTCCATCTGCATTTCAGGGCGGGCAAAACCGGCCTTGCGTGACACGGTGAATACCTGCTGGAAATGCAGGCCCTGACGGGCATCCACCACATACAGCACGCGGTCGGCGTGCAGCACGTTGTTACGGTAACGCACCGCGGCCAGATCTGTGGTCGAGTACAAATAGCCGCCGTCCTGTTTCTGGACGATATAAGCCGCAGGCTCGCCTTCCTTGTTGCGGAACTCCTCCAGGAACACCACTTGCGCGCCTTCACTGGTGGTCAGCAGGTTCTGCGCTTTGAGGTCGGCAATGACTTTGGGCAGGTCATCGTTATAGGCGGATTCGCCCATCACGTCGTCAGCCGTCAGTTTGACGCCCAGTTGTTCATACACGGCAGCACAATGGGCCAGCGAGATTTCGCGGAAACGCTCCCACAGCGCCAGCACGCGGGTATCACCCGCCTGCAGACGCACCACATAATCCCGCGCGGTATCAGCAAAGGCCGGGTCTTCGTCAAAGCGGGTTTTGGCTTCGCGGTAGAAGGTTTCCAGATCGTGCAGCGCCATCTCGGCCGGCTTGCTGGATTCTTGCTCAAACAGGTAAGCCGTCAGCATGCCAAACTGCGTGCCCCAGTCGCCCACGTGGTTCTGGCGCACCACCTTGTTGCCCATGAACTCCAGCACGCGGGCCAGCGCGTCACCAATGATGGTCGAGCGCAAATGACCGACGTGCATTTCCTTGGCCAGATTGGGCGAGGACAAATCCACCACCACGGTTTGCGGGTGGGCAACACCGGCACCCAGACGGACATCCTGCTGGCCGGCAATCACACGGGCGGCCAGAAACTCGTCGGCAAGGGTGACGTTGATGAAACCAGGACCGGCAATCTCCAGCTTGCTGGCAATACCGGAGAGGTCCAGATGCTCTAGCACGCGGGCGGCCAGTTCTCGCGGGTTGGCTTTCTGGGCCTTGGCAACGGCCATTACGCCGTTGATCTGGTAGTCGCCAAACTCCGGCCGGGAAGCCGGTTGCACGGCCGGTTGCGCGTCTGGCACACCAATGGCGGCAAACGCAGCAGCGGCACGCTGCGCGAGAAGCTGAAGCAAGGTCATGGAGCTGATTCCGGGAAAGATGAAATGCGAAACGTCGTATTGTAGCAAACTGCGGTGATCTGCCGGGAATGGGGTGGCGGGTGGGGCAAACCCGGCTTGCCACCAGCGTCACGCCGGATTCCCGCCAAGGGGGCCGCCGAGGTCGGGAATGACGAGGTGGGGGAGGTAAATCATTCTTGCGCGCAACTGGTTTGCGGGGTGGGGGTTGGGGTTGGGGTCTTGGTTTTGGTTTTGGTTTTGGTGTTGCTTTTGACTTGCCTCCCCTCCGGCAGCGCCGAGCATCGCAGCGGGGCCCGGGGTTTCGGCGAGGGGTGTCTGAGA